>JAIEQM010000019.1 GCA_019747705.1 Chitinophagaceae bacterium
AGTCAAAATCTCGGCAAACTCAATACTGACAATATTTTCAAAGAACTATTTAAAGTCTAAACGCAACGCTAATGTAATAGAACCGCCAGTATAAACTGTTTGTGTACCAGAGGGCGTAAAACTTAAAGTTTGGGCTTTTAAGCCGATATAAGAAAGTAAAAAAGTAACGATGAGCAAATAAAACTTGCCCGTGAACGTAAAAAGTTTCATGATTTCAAAAATTTGAGGTTAAGAATACGGCCTCAATAGGAAATAGGAGTTTACAGACGGCTAACCAAAGGATTTGAAATCAAAAAAAGGATTAATTTGGAAGCGGAATTAATTAAGATATGTGGATCAGGTTGTTTAAGGGATAGTAGGACTAAGAAGGGCAAATCTAAGTGTCAATTTTTGATTTTGCAAGTTTTTGAGAAAATTTATTTAGAATTTTTATTATCATTTTCATTAAAACAGGCGGAAAATAGTATTCAATTATCAATAAATAGAAACTATGCAATATATGTAGCAGGGTTACAGTCTTAAAGAAGTAAAATTCAGAGAGCCTGTTTGGGTGTTTATTCTTTTTTGAGTTTTGTATGCGTAAAGGGTTCATAAAACTTTTGCTGTAAGATGCTGTTGGTTGTTTGCTCTCTTAATGGCTCACAAGGGTTCCAAGCTTCTGCCATTTCTTTTGGCAATTGCTGATAGAGTTGAGTACCTTTTGTTTTCCATGCAATCATTTCATCACTCACTTCTTTTATTTTTTTGGCGGGGTTGCCCACAATTAAACTTCTGCGTTCAAACACTTCACCTTCTTTTATAAAAGATAAAGCGCCCACAATACATTCATCACCCAATAGCACATTATCCATTATTACGCTGTTCATTCCCACCAAACAATTTTTACCAATAGTGGCGCCATGAATTACTGCACCATGACCAATATGACTTCCTTCTTTCAATAACACCGTTACACCCGGAAACATGTGAATGGTGCAGTTCTCCTGCACATTGCATCCGTCTTCAAGGATGATGGCGCCCCAATCGCCACGCAATGCAGCGCCGGGGCCGATATAACAATTTTTACCGATGATAACATTGCCTGTTACTGCTGCCCCCGGATGTACAAATGATGATTCGTGAACAACGGGAATAAAATCTTTGAAAGAATAAATCATGCGGAAATGGTTTTGCTTTTTTATCAATCATAAAAGTATCCATTTTGTGTGGAAGCAGCGTGCAGACCTGACAGGTTAGGCAAAATCAACCGCTTTGTAAATACGATTGCAATTTGATTTTGGAAAACAACCTGTCAGTGTCGAATAAAATGATTCTGCCATCTCTTGACCCTGACAGGTTTACGCCTGATATAAAATTTGTTTTACATATTGTAAACAGCTTCACTTTTATTAACCTGTCAGGTCACTTGCTTTTTTTGAAGGATTAGGATATCAACTGCTTATCTGTTCTGTAACACAATCCTTTAAACTGTGCCACTTTATGATTCTTCTGATTGAAAATTTCAATATGATATAAACCTGTGGATTTTCCATTGTGAAGCTCTGTTGCTTCTGCAATCAATTCATCACCCACATGTACTGGTTTAATGAAGTTGATGGATGTATCAAGCGCAACTGAAAGCTGATTGCGGTTGTTGCAGGCAAATGCAAAAGCGCTATCTGCCAATGAAAAAGTAACACCGCCGTGAATAATTCCAAAGCCATTCATCATTTCTTCACGGATGGTCATTTTAATTTTACTGTAACCTTCTTTTACATCCAGCACTTCAATGCCCAGCCATTGGCTGAAACGGTCGTGCTGCATCATGTGGGTTACTACTTGTTGGGGGGTGGTGTGGGGTGGCATGGTTGATTGAGTTGATAAAGTTGATATGGTTGACAAGGTTGATAAAGGGGGCGGAATTATTTTTTACTGTTTTTCTCAAGGTAACTGATATAACCATTCAGAATTCGTTCCACTTCATTGATTTTTACTCTGTACAATGATAATTGTTCATCTGAAATATAATTGCAATCGAATGCATCAATCAGGTGATTTAATGATTCGCTTAAAGAACCTCTGGCGATGATACTGAATCTTAGTCTGTCAGGAAATGTTCTTCTGCCATGACCTTCAGAAATTTGAGCAGGAACAGAACGAATGCTTCGCACAAGCTGGTCAGCCAACCTGAACTTTTCTTCATTAGGGAAAGATTTTACAAGTTCAAAAATTTCTTTTTTCACTTCCCTGGCTTTTTTCCAAACGTCCAATTCCTCAAAACCCTGATAAGACATAACGATTTATTTATAGTTACACATTTCCATTCAACTTCATCAACTCAGTCAACTTCATCAACTATTCCTCCAACCACTACTTCCCTTTAAACACCGGCATCCGTTTCTGCAAAAACGCATTAATCCCTTCTGCATAATCGTCTGTTTGCGCTGCTTTTTGCTGAAACTCATCTTCCAGCAGCAACTGTTCTTCCCAACTATTGGTGAAGGAATGATTCAACGCATGTTTGGAAAAAGCCAATCCTTTGGTGGGCATTTGTGCCAATGTATGTGCCAGCTTTTTGCTTTCTTCTTCAAAGGTTACATCAGGAAATACTTTATACACCATACCTAAACGTTCGGCTTCGTTTGCAGAAACTTTATCACCCGTCATCATCAAGGCGCTTGCTTTTTGCCAGCCGATTAATCTGGGCAATGTAAAGGTGCCGCCGCTATCTGGTATCAAACCAATTTTTGAAAATGCCTGGATAAATGAAGCTGATTCAGCAGCCACCACCACATCGCAACACAATGCAATGTTAGCGCCTGCACCAGCAGCAACTCCATTCACAGCAGCTACAACAGGCTTGGGCAAATTGCGGATGCGTTTTACAATGGGGTTGTAATGTTCAGATAAAATTTGAGCGATTGTTATCTCCTCCTCCTTGGAGGGAGGTTGGGAGGGGGCCAACTCACTGATGTCCTGACCTGCACTGAATGCTTTTCCATTGCCTGTGATATAGACACAACGCACTTCATGCAGCGATGCACATTCATCCAAACGGTTTTGCAAAAGCAAAGCCATTTCACGGTTGAATGAATTAAATTTTTCAGGGCGGTTGAGATGGATAGTTGCAACCGCATCTTTGATTTCAAACTGAACAGGGGTCATAATTCAAGTTTTTTAGCGCAGAGAAAGGAGAGGCAGAGTTTTCGCAGAAAGAAAATGAAGCTCTGCGTTATCTCTTTTTCTCTGTTCTCTGCGTTTGGTATTACAGTTTTATTACTCTCATATAATCAATCATCGCCCGGTTAACATCCACATTCATATTGTTATTCCATTCTTCAAACTCAAGGCGCAATTGATTGGTTCCTTTTTTCAAATTTACTTGATAACTGTTGCTCCAGCCCCAATCGCTCCATTCATCAGCGCCACGCTGGGGAAATACATAAGCGCCAATGTAATTGGTTCCGCTATACAAACTGCGGAGTGCACATTTGTTATCGGTATTCCAGGGGCCGCTGCCATTGGAGTAGCGAAAATCAATCAAATACATTCCATCTGCATCAACATTTACATTGATGGTAATGGACTTGTTTGCTGCGGTTGAAATTTCAACAAAACCATTGCCCGAATAATTAACGAATGGCAATGCTGCTTTTGCAGCAATGGTTTCCATTTCTATTTTTTGAACGGATGCATTACTCACAACTAAAACCGGTTCACTTGTAAAGGATTCCACTTTGTTTTTATCTGCTGCTGTTACTTTGTATTCAGTAAATGAACTGCCGGTGAATTTGTAATTGGGTTGTTTTACTTCTGCTGCTTTTACTCCGTTCCTGTAAATGTTGTATTGCACAGCGCCTTCAATAGGCTTCCATTCAAGCATTGTTCCGTTTTGTTTTACCTGCGGGTCGGGTAATGTAAATGTATTGGCAACTAAATTGATTTTATTACTGCTGAACGGTTGATTATCCATTTCAATTTCAATACTGTGATTTCCGCTTGTGGTTGCAGGTAATAATGCATTAGGCAAATCTTTTCCATCGAGTTTAATGGAAACAATTTTATTTCCTGTTCCTTTTACAGTAATGTTTAAAACAGCATTTCTGTATTTAAAATTGCTGAGTGTTTTGACGCCGCTGTAATTTGCTGGAACAGCCGGCGCAAAACGAATGCCATCTGTTTCAAAATGAATGCCCATGAACACACGATGAACCATGGCAATATTTCCTGCCATACTCCATAGCATACGGTCGCTGTTGATTTCTGTTCCGTTGAAATCACCCGTTGCCGCCACCATGTTTTCATAGTTGGTTAAGAATAATGCTGCAGCCCGATAGATAGCTGCCAAACCATGATTCAATGCCGCTTCATTCCCTGCTTTTGCAGCAGCTAAATTCCAATACGATTGTACAAAGGGCCAGATGGCATTGTTATGATAAGGCGGTATGCCCGGTATTTGCGGATAAATACAGGTAACACCAAAATCAGTTAATGGAGATTTTTCAAAAATGGTTGCTGCCTGTTTTTCATCTGCCACATCAAACAATACACTCAATGCTTCACCCAATGCTTCAAAGCGTGGTGATTGATTCAAATAAAGACGACCATACAAATATTGAGCATAGTAACCTTTATCTTCCATCCACAATTGTTTGTTGATGGCTGCTTTGATGGTGTTGGCAGTTTGTTCATATACATCAAATGGCTGTTGTAATTCTTTCGCCATCATGGCTAAAATTTTATGTGCCTGGTAATGCACCACATTGGTTCCCAAATTTTGCGAAACATAAATATCCATATTGCTCATCCACTTGGGATAGGTTTGTTCACGCCAATCAAGAAAAGATGACTCACCTTTGTACAAGCCTGTTTCACTGTTCAACAACACTTTTGCATCATCGTCCAATGTGTTTTTGATGATTTCATATACCAGCTGCAGCCAGTCTTTATCACCTGTTGCTTTATAAATTTCCCATGCAGCCAGCACCCATGTAGTGCGGTCGCTGCTCACGGGCCATGCACCGCCGCTGCCCGTATCCTGGATGATGCGTTTGCGTTTTACTTTTTTGAGTAATGAAATTTTTGCAATATCAGGTTGATGATAAGCAAAGGCGAGGAAGATGCTGTAGCTGATATCTCTGGTCCATACGCCGCCCCATTTGGCACCGGTGCGGAAGGTACTGTCGGCTTCAATATTTTTCAATGCCTCTTCCATTGATAAATTGAATAGTGCATCAACAATAGGTTGTTCTGATTTATAAGAAGGTTTTTGTGAAATATCCAAACTCAGTTTCCATTCTTTTTCTTTATTCTCTTCTTCGTTATACGGATTGAATTTGAGTGTGATGGTGTAGATGCCATCTTTATCATCATCCTTTAACTGCAATCCTTTATTGCTGAGGTTTACAAAATCCCATGAGAGTGGTTCGCCAGCACCTGCAATGTAAAAGCCCTTGAAATCGGCTTTGGCTACTTTGCTTCCATCGTATGCTTCATAATAACCTTTTTCTTCAAACTGTTTGAGCACAGGATTCATATCCGCACGAAACGTGTATTCATAATTCACAGGTAAATAAGTAGTGGGTGCAGCAGGCGATGGTTCGGGCAGTTGACCAAACACAACAACAGGCGATTCTTTTTCCTTATTGATGATTACCCAATGGTCGTTACCCGGCGCCAGTTCATTATCTTTTTCGTTAATGCTGAATTTGAATTTGATGAGTCTTGAAAAGGCAGCGCTTGCCGGGCTTTTGTAATTGGATTTGATGTGAGTAGAAGAAATGACAGTAGCAGTATTGCTGCCCTGCACCACTTTGTCTTTATACAATGTAAATGCATCTGATTGGTAGAGGATGTCTTTGTTTTCGTTTTTACAGGAGCTGAGCATGGCAATTAAAATAAATACAGCAAGCTTTTTCATTCTGTTCAATTTACAAAGGCAAGCTAAGAAATTATCATCTTAGTTTGTTTTGTTGTTTTTAGTAATTTAGAGAACCTTAACGGCGGCTCCGTTTCAACGAAAAATTAACTGTATGGTTCATAAGCTGCGTCATTTTACTTCTGTTTTTTTTGCGGGCTGTTGTTTATTGATTTCTACTGCAGGCGTTGCACAAAAAATCTATACAACTAACGACTCCGTTCGTATTTATGAGTTGCTTGATAAAGCTGATGAGGCAGATAACTCCGGCAATCTTGATGAATCTGTGAAGTATGCAAATGAGGCACTGGCCATGAGCCGCACTGTAAAAATGATGCGGGGCGAAGGGTTTGCATTGCTTAAACTTGCAGACTTAAAATTAAAAAAAGAAGGAACAGAAAACATTGTTGATTTGTTTAATGCTCCTTTAAAAATTGGCGAGCATTTGAAAGACAGTTTTTTAATTGGGTTAACCCATCATCAAAAAGGGCAAATGTATTTGAACAGTGCAAACTATAATGAAGCTGATGATTGGTTTGAACATGCACTGAATTATTACCGGCCTGATAAAGAAGCTCATTACCGTGCGCTGGTGTTCAATGAACGGGGGTATATGTTTGACCGGCAGGGAGAATATGCCAAAGCTGTTGATATGTATTTGCAGGCCATCCGTTTTTTTGAAAAAGAAAACAATGAAAAGGAAATTGCGAATACACTCGGAAATATCGGTGTGAGCAATTTCAGAATGGGTAATAAAGAAGAAGCTATTACTATGTTTAAGAAATCTGCAGCACTCCGTGAAAAACTGGGCGATGCAAAAGGTTTGGCAGCAACCTATGGTAATCTTGTAACTGCTTATTCAGGCATATCATTAGACTCTTCTTTCAGATACCAGGAAAAAGCAATTGCCAATGCACAAAAAACAGGTGTAAAAAATAACCTGGCACAGGCTTATGCCAATGCTGCCACATTACTTACACGAATGAAAAAATATAAAGAAGCGGAAGAATACCTGCAAAAAGCCATCCAGTTGTACAAAGAAGTGGGCGACCGGTTAAAAGTGGGTAATCAGTATATAGGTCTTGCAAACCTCCAACAACTCTTAAATGATTCAGCAAAGGCGGAAGAATATTTTAAAGAAGCAGAAGCCATCGCATCGTCACAAAAAAACAAACTGCTCTTTCAATCGTTGTACCAGGCCAAATCAAACTTTTACAACGCAAGAAACAATTACAAACTTTCGTATGATTATTATAAACAGTATTACAATTACCGTGACAGTATTGTAAATGAAAAAAACACAGCCACCATGGCTGAGCTGCAAACAAAGTATGAAACTGAAAAGAAAGACAATGAAATTGCCAGGCTCAGTACCGAACAAAAAATAAAACAGCTTGAAATAGAAAAGCAAAAAGCGGTGATTGCAGGAAACCGGCAACTGGCAGAAAAGAAAGAAACCCAAATTCAATTATTACAGCAGCAGCAATTATTGCGGGATGCGCAACTGAAACAGCAAAAAGAAGACCTTGATAAACAGGTGTTGCTCAACAAAACCAATGAACAGCAACTCCTCCTCTCTGTACAGGAATTACAGATTGCCGAAAACGAAAAGAAGATAAGAATGCGGCAATTAGATAAAGAACGATTATTAAGAAACGGAATTATAGGTGCGGCTGTTCTCATACTGCTGGTGGGAGGGTTGTTGTTTAACCGTTACCAGCTCCGCAAAAAAATTGAAGAGCAGCAGGCATTGCTGGAAGTACGGAATAAAATTTCAAAAGATTTGCATGATGATATCGGAAGCACACTTACCAGTATCCATATCCTCAGTAACGTATCTGAGGAGGCTATTGAACATAATCCGCAACAGGCAAAAGCAATGATTCATGATATTGCCATGCAAAGCAAAACGATACAGCAAAACATGAGCGATATTGTTTGGGCCATCCGGCCGGATAATGGTAAGATAGAAAATCTTTCTGCAAGAATGCGTGAATACATCGGGCAAACACTGGAGCCGAATCAAGTTAAAACAACCTTCACAGTGAATGAAGCAATACTGGGCACAACACTTACCATGGAATTCAGAAAAGAATTATTACTCATCTATAAAGAAGCAATTAACAATATTGTGAAACACTCCGGTGCAACAGGTGTAACCATTGAGCTTGAAGGAACAACCCATCAACTCGAAATGCGTATTACAGATAATGGCCGATGGAAAGAAAAACTAAAAAGCAGCGGAACAGGAACCTACAGTATGAAGCAAAGGGCAGAAGTTTTGGGAGGAAGCCTTGCCATTACTGGTTCTGATACAGGAACAGAGGTAAAGCTTACCGTTCCCCTCCCATAATTATGGGATGCTGTAAGCAGTAAGAAATCTTAATTTTATTTTTCTATGCCCGTGCGTTTGTTATTATATGAGGATAATGAAAATCTGAGAAACAGTTTGGTGTCTCTGCTGCAATGGCAGGCAGATATGGAGTTAATTGCTGCACTACCTGATGCACAAACGGTAGTAAATGATATTGAAGCCTGCAAGCCCGATGTGATTTTGATGGATATTGATATGCCTTTTACCAATGGCATTGCTGCATTAAAGCAGGTTAGAAACATTCATGCAGAATTGCCGGTAATTATGCTCACCGTTTTTGATGACAATGAAAACATCTTCAACTCTATATGTGCAGGCGCCAATGGCTATATCCTTAAAAAGAATTTTGACCAGATTGTTCCGGCTGTTAAAGATGTTCTCAGCGGCGGGGCCCCTATGACGGGTTCAGTTGCAAGAAAAGTATTGGCACTCTTTCCACGTCCTGCGCAACATAAGAGTGAAGAAGAGCAGCTTCTTTCTATTCGGGAAACGGACATTCTGCAATTGCTCATTAAAGGGTATAGTTATAAAATGGTTGCAGATGAACTGGATATTGCTTTAGAAACAGTTCGCTCTCACATCAAAAAAATTTACAAAAAACTGCAGGTAAACAGTGCAACGGAAGCAATTTACAAAGCTTCAAAAAACAAACTGGTTTAGTCTTCTGCTCCACAATTTCTCTTTTTTATATTTTAATGATTTGCAGTACTGCCATGAATATGGGATTGTACAGGTTTTATGTGCATTCTACTTTTAGCCTGTAATTATTCAAAAGGTTTTTCAATAAAAAAATTAAAATCAATGAAACGAAAACTCCTTGCAGCATTCTTCTGTTGCGCATCACTGCAACTTGCAGCACAAAACCTGGTTCCCAATCCGCAGTTTGAATTACTGCGTCCCTCTTCTAAAGAATATACCTTTCAAAATCCGCAAATGGATAAAAATGAAAAAACCTGTAACGATTTTGCGAATGCATTATTCCGTTATTCACCGGCACAAAACTGGACGATATGGCTGGGCAGTGCTGATTGCAGGAATGGTGTAATGACAGAGCTGGTAAGTGCTTCTTCCAACTGCGTTCCGCCATGGCCGAACTTTGTAATGAAAAACATGATGCATGTAAAAACTACCGGTGGCGGACAGGGTATTGTAAATACTGATATACCCGGCGGAACAGCCCTCGTAAAAATCACCTGCTGGGTATATGTGATTAAAGGCAAAGTTGATTTTGCCTATGGCCCTACCGGTACAGGTATTGTAAGAGCTTTTTCAACCACTAACTGTAAATGGGAGAAACTCGAAATGATAAAAAAAGGTACGGAAGCCTGTAACCAAATAACAGTTTATTCCAAAGATGCTGATGCAGAGTTTTATATAGATGCAGTATCAGTAATAAAAATGTAAGAACATGATTCATAAATATACTTTTCTTTTTCTGCTTGCTTTCTGTTTTTATGTTACAGGTTTATATGCACAATCGCCCGATGCACGTGTGTGCAATTGTTTTACCAAAGCCATCTCTGCAGATTTTATGCTGGGCACTAAAGCAGGTTACGGACGTATTGCTTTGTTTCTTTCAAGAGATATGGAGTTAAAACCCAATCAATCGCAACCGGTAAAATTTACATTTCCTGCATTGGAAGCAAAGCAGGGATGCACTGCCTCCTATACTTTATACATAGCAGATGAGCGTGGAGCAAAAATATATGAAGCAACAGGCCGTAACAATGAGTTTACCCATTCATTCAATGACTGCAGTAAAACATACGAAGTGCGTTTGGTGGCAACAGCCAAATCTGTAAACGGCGGAGATGGTAATTGCAGCAGAAGTATTAACATTAAAGTAAAATCTGTTTGTAATACTGTTGTTTGTGAGTGTTTTAATCAGAAAGACAGTAAGGCAATTAGCGGGGATATTAATATAAACGGAAGTATGAATTGTTTACCTGTGCAAAATAATCAACGCCGTTATATATTAGGTTTTGGCATAAGCAATAAATCAAATTGTGTGCTCAATGTAGAATCAATCACTGTTCATGGTCAAACCATTGCTGTTCCTGCTTACAATACAGCACCACGTTCAGAAACAAAAGGAATCTCATTGGGCTTTTCAACACCGATGAGCCAGGGCGCACCTGCTGATTCAAAAGTAACGGTGGTGGTTCGTTACAGTTTAAATGGAAGAAAATGTTCAGTTACTATGGACTTACCTTATAACAATTGTAATTAAAAAACTAAAACCTGAAATATGAAATATCTCAAACAAGTTATAGTTGTTGCAATTGTGTTGTTTGTTGCACTTGAAACAACAGCACAGGAACAACCTAAAAAACCCAAAGTGGTTAAAACTGCCGAAAAAGTAAATCAAAAAACACAGAAGGCATCAGAAGCGAGTAATGAAGTGGAGAATCAATCGCAACAAACAGCTGCTAATGTGCAGAATGTGGTGAATAATGCCAAAGCAGTAATAAAAATTTTTGAACCCATTCTCCGTTTCCGTTTAAAAAAGCAAACCATAACAGCACCAACTGATGTTGCCGTAAACAATACCCCATTTCCGCCAAACCCGCCTGCAGAACAGCAGCCTGCCGCACCGTTGCCTGATTATAATAACCCTGCTGTTTTTGTAACACAGAATGATATTACACAGGGTGTGCCCATTGTTGCAGAAAGCCCGGCATACAATACTGATGGTACAGCAAACCTCGGCAGCCAGAATAATAAAAAAATCGGCTGCTATATTGATGTGATGCGTGCAATGATAATGGATGAGATTGATGCAGCGGGTCAATCTAAATCAGTTGATTTGATTTTTACAGCCACGAACGCTTTTAACGAACAGGTGCCGATGTATGCTTTTCTTACTCCCTCTTATGTAAAGAATGATGGAGCAGCATATAATTTTTTTAAAGGAACAAAATATAAAGACCGTAACATTCCACCTGCCTCATGGGATGAAGTGAATGAATCAGAAGTGGCAATGACTGCATTAAGCGGTGAACAGTTTGAAAAAATTCAAAACAACAACCAGTTAATGGCTGTGGTAAAACAAATTAAAGGTTTTGGGCAAAAAGTGGAAAGCCGCACCAAGCTGGAAGGGAAAGTGATTGCCATTAAAACAGAAATGGGCGACCGCACAGCTTATGGGCTCATCTATATTGTAAATCATTTTGGAACAACAGGTGATAATGGATATTTGAAAGTTAAAATTAAAGTTACCGGAGTTGGAAATACCGGAGATGGTACTGCTGATGGTAAGTTCTATCAACAATAATAATTCATCACAAAAAAAATTATGACAATGAAAAAAGCATCATTACTTGCATTATCTTTTTTAGGTACATCTGTACTGTGGGCTCAGCACCCTGTTCAGCCAAAAGTATCAAAGCAGGTCATAACAACACAAACTACAAGGAACACAAATAGCGGAGTAGTAAGTGTAAAGCCTGAAGACATTGTGGAAGAACTATGCCCATCTGCATTGCTTCGTGGCGACAGGGAATTTGACGGAAACGGTCCAAGAATTAAATGCGAAGTGAAAATTAGCTTGAACAGAGACAGTACACAGGTATGGGCTGATATTTATTTCTGGGCACAGGAAACGAAATCAGACTGGAGTACAACTGAAAGGACCTGGCGTAAAAAAATATATGATGCCCCTTATGGAAAGAAGATTGCTAAAATAAATTCAGACCGTGCATCACGCACACAGTTTATAAGTCCCAAAGCCGGCATGCAAATTTTTGTACCTGGCCAGGATGTTTCACAGGCTCTTTATAATTTCCTTGATTTTACAGATGTAAACGCTGCGGTACTTCAGGCATTTGGTTTTACTCAAAATGATAAAGCCGGGCTTTCTTCAATTATAAAAGCAACTATTGACAGGGGAAACACCATTGTTCGGGTTCCCCCTGTTGAAGGAACATTGGTAAAGTTCTTTCATATTGTTGGAGATACAGGAGCACAGGATATAAGCGAGGATGATAACTGTAATGATGATACAAGGATTGTAAAAATTGAATTTTTTCCAATTCGCCTGGAGTTGCAAAGCAGAACAGCAAGATAACCTGCTGCTCAGTTAAAAGATAAATGAAGAAGCCATAAACAATTTTGAAAAACCTGAACCTGCGTTTACACATCAAAACTAATCACACTGTGATGTTTTAATAAATACGTATTCACAATGTCGTAATTGTATTTGGGCGCACCAATACGATAGGTATAAACGGCTTCATTGTTTTCTTTAATCATTTTCATACAACGGAAATTTACATTGTGTGAAGCAAAAAATGTTTCCATTTCTTCTTTAAATATTTGCTCGGTACCATTCGCTCTTATTTTGTAGTCTTTTACTTTGTGCAGTTTATTGATGAAGCGCTGCACAGGTTCCAGCACAAACAAGGCCACAACCACCATGCTGCTCACAACAAAAGCCAGAGGGTAATTATGATAACCGATAGACATACCCAATGCTGCTGTAATCCAAATCAATGCTGCAGTGGTTAAACCATTTACTGTAATGCCTTCTTTAAAAATTACACCTGCGCCAATAAAGCCAATTCCTGTAACAATATTGCTGGCAATTCTGTCGGGACTGATAGTATTGCTTTCTTTTGATAAGATGGTGTATAAGCAGGAGCCTACACAAATAAAAATCATAGTGCGAAAACCTGCGGGTTTACTGCGAAACTCCCGTTCAATACCAATGGCAGCGCCAATGATGAAAGCAACTGAAACCTGTGCCGCTTCTTCTGCGTAAATGGTAAAGTCCATAGCAAGAAATTGTTATAGATTGAAGGTAGGAAGAAAAGCGGTTACTTGTCAGGCCACTCAAAGAGGCCAGACAAGTAACTTAATGACACTTAAAATAATCAAACGGCTCTTGGCAATCATTGCATTGATACAAAGCTTTGCAGGCGGTGCTGCCAAATTCGCTGATGAGGTTGGTGTGCTGCGAATTACAGTGAGGGCATGTTACATTATCGTTTGGCCATCTGGAATGGCCTGACGAATATTGCGGCGGTGCAATACCGTATTCTTTCAACTTTCTTTTTCCCTCTTCACTCATCCAATCAGTGGTCCAGGCGGGAGAAAGTACGGAAGTAACTTTTATATTTTGTATTCCATGCTCAGCAAGTGCAAGCCGGATGTTTGTTGCAATCATATCCATTGCGGGGCAACCATTATAAGTTGGTGTGATAAAAACTTCCACACTTCCATCATCTTTTAACTGCACATCACGCAAAATGCCGAGGTCGTTGATGGTGAGTACAGGAACTTCAGGGTCAGTTACTGTTTCTAAAATTCCAAGCAGCAATTCTTTTGATATGTTTGCTGTGTTTACCATTGTGAGTTGGGATAGGCTCTTTGCAGGTATTGCAAATCAGCAAGAATATATCCGAGGTGTTCCGTGTGTGTACCTGTTTTACCGCCTGTTTGCATGAATACAGCCCCCCCACCCCCCGAAGGGAGGATTAAAGCAGCTTCTGCAAAAACTGTATTCACTTTTTCAGTCCACCTGTTATTAATATCATTGAAATCAATATTCAAATGCAATTCATAATCTGCAGCTATAAACATTTCGCCTGTATAACACCACAGTTCATTAATGGCATGCAGCATCCGTTGTTTGCTTTCAGCAGTACCATCACCCAAACGAATGACCCACTCACTGCTCCAGCGCACATGATAGTTGGTTTCTTTTAATGATTTGGTTGCAATGGCTGCTATGTGTTCATCATTATGATGTTGCAGTTGCTGAAATAGCAATTGCTGAAACTGGCTGTATAAATATTGGCGAAGGATGGTTTGTCCCCAATCGCTATTGGGTTGTTCTGCAAGAAGAAGGTTTTTGAATTGTCGCTCTGTGCGTAAGTATGCTAATGTGTCTTCGTTCACCTCATCCCCAACCCTTTCTCCCTGAGGAGAAGGGGCTTTTACGCCCTCCGCTTTTTTTGACTCGTTGATTAGTTGTGCAGCATATTGATAAAACAATCTTGCCTGTCCTAATAAATCCAATGAGATATTTGTTAATGCAATATCCTGCTCCAGGATTGGGCCATGCCCGCACCATTCACTGTTTCTGTGAGAGAGAATGAGTGTGGTATCGGCTAAGTGCAGCAGGTAATTTATGAGTGGGTTATTCATTTTCTGCTTTTTTTAATTCGTTATCCCATTCTTCCGGCGTAGGAAGTTCTGTTTGAATTTCAGATGGCAGTTCCATATAAGTAAAACTGCTGATTCCTATGGGGTTCGCAATATCTTTCAGTGAAAAATCAACAACTACATTGTCTTTGTTTTTGCATAACAGGATGCCGATAGCAGGTTTATCCTCTTTACCTTTTATTGTTTCATTAATGGCATTGATGTAAAAATTCATTTTCCCTGCATGCTCAGGTTCAAATTCATTCATTTTTAAATCAATAATAATGAACCGCTTTAAATGAATATGATAAAACAGCAGGTCAGTCTTAAACTCCCTGTTACCCGCTTTGAGCACATATTGCCTTCCCAGGTAAGCAAAGCCCCTGCCCAGTTCCAGTAAAAATTCAGTGATATGCTGTACTAATTTTTTTTCAAGCTCAAGCTCTTTTACTGTGGCAGAGAGCGACAGAAATTCAAAATTATAAGGGTCTTTGAGTAATTCAATTGCCAAATCACTGTCTTCTTTCGGCAAAGTGTTTTCAAAATTGGTAACAGCTTTTCCCTGCCGTTTGTACAAGCCGCTTTCTATTTGATATTCTAATACAGAACGGCTCCAGTTGTTGAGAATGGTTTGTTGAACGTAAAACAGAACTTCTTCTCTGTCCTTAACTTTTTCAATGATAAAAACATTATGCTTCCATGGAATTTGAGAGCAGAACTTTATTATCTCCGGCAAATTCGTTTGTCCCCCAGGCCGGGGGATAACTAAAGCATCAATTTGTCCCCCAGGCCGGGGGACAAATTGAAATGAAGCGTAAAACTGATAAAACTTTTTTACTGCGAATAAATTTGTGCGGGAAAACCCGCCCATATCCGGAAAAGCGGCCTTCAAATCTTTGCTTAGCTGTTCAATAAAACCGCTGCCCCATTTGCTCAATTCCTGTTTCTCAGTTATTTGTTTGCCGAGCTCCCAATACAATAATATTAATTGACTGTTTACGGCAACGGCCGCCTTTAATTGCCTTTGTTTGATAACAGCTTTTAAATTTGTTATCCAGTTTTTGTATTCTTTATTGTTTGAAAATAAATCCATTGCAGTTACGGCATTACATATAATTCACCTCATCCGGTAATTGATAAAACGTTGGATGACGATATACTTTATCAACCGCAGGTTCATACAACTCACCTGCTTCTTCAGGGTTACTTGCAGTAATGTATTTACTTTCCACCACCCAAATACTTACACCTTCCATTCTTCTTGTATATACATCTCTCGCATTTTCAATAGCCATCTGCGCATCTGCTGCATGCAGGCTGCCTACATGTTTGTGGTCTAATCCCTGTTTGCTTCTGATAAATACTTCCCACAAAGGCCAACCCCCTCCGCCCCCTGAAGGGGGAACTTGAGAGCTTTCATTTTTTATTTCTCCTCCTGAATTAGTATCAGGAATATCACCGTAATAAAATTTTCTGATTAAGAAGTTCATGAAAAATAATTTTATTGTTTAAAACCAATTCTTGTTCTGTTTTTAAAATCTTCTTCTGTTTGTTTTTCTGCAACCAAATATTCAAGTGCTTTAAATATCTCTTTAAAATTTTTACTATACTTTTTCTCAAGCTTTATTATTTTTTCGTACAGTTCTTTATGTGCCAATGCGGTTTGCCTGATTAACACAAATGTGCGGATGATAATGATATTTACCTGTATTGCCTTTTCACTGTTTAATACGCTTGATAGCATAGCAACACCCTGTTCTGTAAACACAAAAGGTTTTGCGCCGCCTAATTTACTTTTTGATGGTATCACAAATTGTGATACCATATTTTCAATTTCTTTATCGGTCAATTGAAACATGAAATCGGAAGGAAACCGGTGAAGATTTCTTTTAACCGCCTGTTTCAAAACCCTTGTTTCTACTTCATACATTTCTGCTAAATCAAAATCCAGCATTACTTTCAAGCCACGGATTTCATAAATCTTAGTTTGTATAACCGATAGCTGCATATAATAGAATTTATGGCTATAGAATTTGCTATAGAAAATTAGTTTTTATCAGGCTGCCTTTAAAGCCCCGGAATTTATCCCGCCATCAGCGGGAGGGGTTTGGGGCTTCTTCTTCTCCGCATGCGCCATTGCTGCTTCTCTCACCCATTTACCATTTTCATGTGCTTTACGCCGTGCATCTAATCTTTGCTTATTGCAGGGGCCATTACCTTTCACCACATTCCAGAATTCATCCCAGTTAATTTCACCAAAATCATAATGCTTTCGTTCTTCATTCCACTTTAAATCTTTATCAGGCAGAGTCATTCCTAATACTTTTACCTGCCCGGCAATCATATCTACAAAATTCTGACGCAACTCATCATTGGTTTTGCGTTTGATTTTCCATTTCATGCTCTGGTCGCTGTTGGTGCTTTCACTATCCTTTGGCCCAAACATCATGAGTGAAGGCCACCACCATCTGTTAATCGCATCCTGGCACATGGCTTTTTGTTCAGCCGTTCCTTTACTTAAAACCAATAATGATTCAAAACCCTGCCGCTGATGAAAACTTTCTTCTTTGCAAATACGCACCATCGCACGTGCATATGGACCGTAGCTTGTACGTGTGAGCATCACCTGGTTCATAATAGCAGCGCCATCCACCAGCCAGCCGATGGCGCCCATATCAGCCCATGTTAATGTGGGATAATTAAAGATGGATGAATATTTTGCTTTGCCGCTGTGCAGGTCATTTATCATTTCATCCCTGCTCATACCCAATGTTTCAGCAGCAGAATATAAATACAAACCATGACCTGCTTCATCCTGCACTTTGGCAATTAATATTGCTTTGCGTTTGAGTGATGGGGCACGGGTAATCCAGTTGCCTTCGGGCAGCATACCTACAATTTCGCTGTGTGCATGCTGACTGATTTGCCGGATGTTTGTTTTTCGGTACGCATCAGGCATCCAATCCTTAGGTTCAATTTTTGTTTCAGCATCAATTTGCTGTTGAAAGTGTGCTTCTAAATCGTGGATAGACATGGCAGGAATCTTTAAGCAACAAATTTACGGAAAGCGAACGCCTGTATGCAGTTCTTGTTGAAAGTATTATTTATAGAAGGCGATGATTTGCATCACTTCACATCAAAATCCACCACTACCTTTTCTGTTTTGGGATGGCTTTGACAGGTGAGTATATAACCCAATGCAATTTCTTCATGGTCTAAACCCCAGTTTACATCCATTTCCACTTCGCCTTCTACCAGTTTGGCTTTGCAGGTGCAGCACACACCGCCTTTGCAGGCATACGGTACATCAGCGCCCTGTTGCATAGCGGCGTCAAGAATGGTGGCATCACTGCTGAGCGGAATATCAAACAAAAATGTTTTTCCATCCAGCTTCATTTCTATTTTAGTTGCAGGAATGTTTTCACTTGCAACTTGTGCCTTGTTACTTGTGCCTTTATTTTTTTTTTCCGTAGTAAACAACTCAAAGTGAATGTTTTTTTCATCCACGCCATGTGCTTCTAAAAATTCCTGCACTTCAAAAATCATTTGTTGCGGGCCGCAGAGAAAAAACTCATGAGCATGTTTCAGGTCAACTAATTTTTCAAAAAGATGACTGCACTTGTCTTTGGTAATTCTTCCGAAGTTGATGGCCGCATCAGTTTTTTCCCTGCTTAAAATATGAATAAGGGTGAAGCGCTCCATGTATTTATTCTTGAGGCCTTCCAGCTCTTCAAAGAAAATAATACTTGAGCGGCTTTTATTTCCATACACCAATGTAAAACTGCTGTTAGGTTCCGTTGCCAATGTTGTTTTGATAATGGACATGATGGGGGTAATGCCACTTCCTGCTGCAAAAGCCACATAGTTTTTTTTGTGCGATGCATCAAGCGGTGTATTGAATTTACCCAATGGCGTCATCACTTCCAGAACATCGCCTTTCTTAAGTTGTTCATTGGCATATACACTGAATAATCCGCCATTTACTTTTTTAACAGCTACTTTGAGTTTGTTTTCCTGCGGACTTGTACATAAGGAATACGTACGTCTTACTTCTTCACCGTTGAGCGTTGTTTTGATGTTGATGTTTTGTCCCTGTGTGTATTTGAAATCTTCCTTCAAAGTTTCAGGCACATCAAATTCAATGGAAACGCAATCAGGAGTTTCTTTAATGATATTTTTTACAGCAAGCTTGTGGAAGTGTACAGCCATTGTTTTTTATTTCCGCAATCCATCAATTAAAATCATCACCATATTATCTTCCAGTTCTTTGGCTGAAATTTTTGAAGTGGAGCGGTGCCAGCTTTCAATACCACTAACGGCATGCAGCATTACAAGAATGGCTGTAGGGGCGTCAATATTTTTTATTTCGCCTTTTTTAATTCCTTCTTCCAGCAGGGAGGCAAACCGTTTGCGGTAGTTGCGGCGCTGGTTATGAAAATTGGTGCGGTAAGGTTCTTCCAGGTGTTTCCACTCACGGTCGCTCACAATTACTTCTTCATAGTTTTCAAACATCTGGTGAATATGAAAACGAAGGATAAGTTCTGCTTTTGCCAGCGGGTTTTCCTTACCGGTATCCACTTCATCAAAATAGGTATTAAAACGGTTGGCAATTACAAAACAAATAGATTCCAAAATTTCATTTTTGGAACGGATATGATTGTAAAGACTGGCAGCTTCAATGCCGATATTTTCAGCAAGGTCACGCATACTGGCAGCTCCAAATCCTTTTTCACGGAAAAGGGCGGCGCCGGCTTTTACAATAATGTCTTTGCGGCTTTCGTTTTTGGCAACTTTCAATTTTCCCATGAGGCAAAAATAATTGGTTTATGCTGAGGAAGTTAAAAAGTTTTTTGCAGCAAATTTTTAAGCCCTTAAGCCAAAATACCGTGGAGTGGGTATTGAAAGGAGCCTCCCTCATTTCTACATTAGCAGTGTAAAGAATGGTTACCCAATCTCTTTAAAATAATAACTCTAAAACAATCAACATGAAAAAGAAACCTTTTGTTCATTGGTCTTATTGTGCTGCATTTTTGACAGCAGTTCCGCCTCTTTAAAGGCGCAAACCGACTCCCTTTTACTACGAGTCTGTTTCCAACCCCGGCAAAACCATTAATTTCCTGATCGGTTTCTAGTACACCAAAAACGAGTTTATTACCCGTGATGATGGAACCGGTTACACAAAAATCAAAATGGTCATTATTAACAAAGAAGGAGCCGATCTTTTTAAATGGAGCGATTACAAAATCTATGTAATGCTTAAAAATGGCGATCTCTTTTACAATTATACCACTAAGGCACAGGATGGAGACCTTGCCTGCACATGGACAGCACGTGCAGGTGAAACCCATGTTCAATACCTGTGCTTTGATAAAGCATTTGATGTAAACCAGATTGACCGTGTATGGCCGGGCATGAGCGATAACAAATTTTTTGATCTTGTAAGAAGCGACAAATAACAAATAAGAGCGTTTTCGTTTTCATATAAGGCGCCGGTTATTTCAAACCGGCGCTTTTTTATTACCCTTAAAACTGTAATTGGTTCCAACACTGTTACCCATTACCTTTGCCCCGTTTAAAAAATTAACCGCTATGTCTTTAATTGTTGTTGGCTCAATGGCCTTTGATGCACTGGAAACCCCCTTTGGAAAGAGCGATAAAATTGTAGGCGGCGCTGCTACTTATATTGGATGGAGCGCTTCCAATTTTACAAGGCCCATTCACCAGATTTCAGTGGTGGGCGGCGATTTTCCGCAGAGCGAACTGGATGCATTGAGTGCACGTGGCGTAAATGTGGAAGGCGTGCAGGTAAAGAAAGATGAAAAAACTTTTTTCTGGAGCGGCCGGTACCACATGGATATGAACACACGTGATACGCTCGATACACAATTAAATGTACTGGCTAATTTTGATCCCATAGTGCCGGACAGCTACCAGGGCTGTGAATTTTTAATGCTGGGCAACCTGATGCCGGGCGTACAAATGCGTGTAATTGAACAGTTGAAAGTGAGGCCGAAGCTGATTGCCATGGACACGATGAATTTCTGGATGGAAACAGCGATGGAGGACCTTGAAAAAGTAATTGCAAAAGTGGATTTGCTTTTTGTAAACGACAGTGAAGCCCGGCAACTGAGCGGCGAATTTTCATTGGTAAAAGCAGCCCGCTCTATTATGAAAATGGGTCTCAAATATTTAGTGATCAAAAAAGGTGAACACGGCGCCCTGCTGTTTCATGAGGATAAAGTATTTTTTGCGCCTGCATTGCCATTAGAGGTTGTGTTTGACCCCACGGGTGCCGGCGATACGTTTGCCGGAGGTTTTATTGGTCATATTGCCAAAACAAAAGACCTGAGTTTTGAAAATATGAAAACAGCCATTATTGTTGGCAGCGCCATGGCCAGTTTTTGTGTGGAGAAGTTTGGTACACAACGCCTCAAAGAAATTTCAAAAGCTGATATTGATGAACGTATTCAGCAATTTGTACAACTGGTGAATTTTGATATTGAACTGGTGTAAGGCGCAGCAAAGCTTTATTTTTACTGAAAGCTTTTGTTTTGAAACAACTCTTTACCGCCACTATTCAGCATTTAAAGCAGAGCTTTTCATTCTTTACTTTTTTCCTTTGTTTTATTACCATTGCTGTTGCCTGCTGCAGTAACTATTACGGTTATTTTAAACTTTGGCCTGTTCATGAGTCATTTACAAAGTCATTCTTCTTCCTGTTTGTTTTATTCTTTGTGTTTTTTACAGCCGGGCTGGCATTTACACTGCTGAATAAACACACAAAGCCGGTTTGGAACAATCATTACAAATGGATTTTTATTGCAGCCCCTGCAGTGTTTGCATTAAAGGTGAGCCTGCCCTTTGATGAGTTATTGCTGAATCATTTTTCGGCGGCGTATCAACTGGCATTTCATAAAGCTGCTGCCTGGATGGGTGGTTTCCTGTTTACAGTTCCTGTATTAATGCTCTTGTATTATTTGTTTGAACAAAAATGGAATCTTTATTTCATTAAAAAAACAAACTCTTTTACGCCTTACTTAGTGCTGTTGCTGTGCATGGTTCCCCTGCTTTTATTTGCATCTGCACAAACTTCCTTTCAGCAGGTATATCCGAGAAGTAAAGATGTGGCAATGGCATTGGGTAATTCTGCCACACCATTTCATTACATTTTTTTTGAGTTGGGTTATGCTATGGATTTTATTACGATTGAATTGTTTTTTCGTGGTTTACTGATTGCAACCGTAAGCCGTGTGCTGGGCATCCGTTGCATTATTCCTGTGGCATTATTTTATTTTTCCATCCACCTGGGCAAGCCGATGCTGGAAGCCATCAGCAGTTTTTTTGGAGGATTAATTTTAGGGGCTGTGAGTTATGAAACCAAAAGCATCTGGGGCGGATGGATGGTACACTTTGGTATTGCTTTGCTGATGGAGTTGCTGGGGTATATTATGTAATACCAATTTTAAATATAATATAGCCCAATAAAATAAGTGTTAAACTGTTGAAACGTATAATACCGCAAAAAAACAAACTATGGACTATATAATAACTGTAAGCGGTATAAACACTATTTCTTTTAACAACTGCATCATCTTCCTTTTATTATTTTTACGTTTAAAGAACCCGTATGAAGAAATTTATTTTAACACTGATACTCATAGCTGCTGTTAATGTATTTGTAACAGCACAAACAGTAAGAGAGGCCCGTAAGAGCGTTGAATTGAAAATGCCCGCCGGCGGCGGTGATAACGGAGGAACAGTTGCCATTAATCTCAAAAGCAGGAACCTGTATGCCACCATTACGGGTAACAAAACCTACAGTATGGCTTTCTTTAATAATACAGGTGAAATGGTTTCCCCACCGGATATGGCGTTGATGGCGGATATACGTGGACTTTGGTACAACCCTGCACAAAAAACATTTCACGCCAATACATTTGGCGGTGGCTGGGTAAGTTATACCATGGATGAAGCGGGCATACCTTATGATGTAAAACCTTTGTTTCCGGGAGTTACACAACCAACGGCCAACAGTGTGGGTGTTTACAACCAGAGAGAGAATGTGGTTTATTTTTTAAAAGGATCAGTGGTAGTTACCTATGATGCCACTACCGGCAAGCAGATTCCTGAAAAGACGTATGCACTCAAGCTGGGTTACACCAAAAAAAATCCGGCGCCTGCTGATTTTAAAATGGATTCCGCACAAATCAATAAAAATTATAATTCCACCACAGTTGTATTTACCGGCATTAACAATGCTGAGTTTGGCGTGTTAAACGTACAGTCAAAGGAAATTGAACTCTACAGCAAACAGGATGGATTGATGTACCAAAAACTACGGTTAACCACGGATGCTTATGTGCGTGATAAATTCAATTTTGCATTTGCCAATAATACGTTTTTCCTTTTTGATAAAAGCAAGCGTGCCTGGGTGGGATACCGTTGATAGTTTTCAGTGCGGATGAGATTGAATAAAAAATCATTTCTCTGCTTGTTTATCAAATTTCATTCATCAGCAACAAAACATTAATACACCGTTCATAGTTACATCATGATGTGTTCATACAGATGAGGGAGCTTTGCTTCATCATCTAACACCTCAAATCATGAAAAAAACTATTTTAGTAATGTTTCTTTTTGTTTCGTTCAGTTTATTCCTGCAATCATTTGCACATCCTGTTACTGCAGCAACTGAAACGGCTGTTGCTTATGCCGGCATTAAAGAACAGGGAGTTGCATTTGATGTAACATGGAACAATCATGAAGGAAGCACTGAAATCATCATTAAAGACAAAGACGGAAATGCGATTTACCGGAATACATTTACAGAAGCTGCAATGAAAAAACGTTTTTATCTTCCCAAAGGTGAAAATGAACAGTACAGTTTTATCATCAGCAATGGCAAAAAAAGACTAGAAAAGAAATTCCTCATCAGCACCAGTTTTGTTGAAACGGTAAATGTAAATGAGCTGAAATAGCAAACAATTTATGCAGAACATGGCGAACCGGTAACCGGTTCGCCTTTTTTATTATTTTTACTGTATGCAGCAATGTTTGTTTTGCGGACATATGGTTACGCTGGTGCATGTGCATGGTCATTATCAATGCCCTGTTTGTTGCACCAATGCACTGCCCTGCTGCGATGGTGATAACTGCCATACGAATATGCTGATGGATGATCATGCAACAGAAAAGAACAACCCTGGCGAAGAAGTTTTAACAAATTTGGAACAATGAAACGGCTACCTTAACTGAAACAAAATACAATGATCAAATCCAAAATTCTGCAGGTAATTGTATTGGTGAGTTTTGTTTCCCTGATTGTGTTGTTTTTATTTTACAGAAGCGGAAAATTAGACAGCTATTTGCCAGGCTCCAACTCACCGGCTGATGCAAGTATAAATGCCAATACACTTATTGAAACAGAAACTGACACACTACCGCCAAAAAAAGATACGTTAACTCCTGAGATGCTCCCTTCATCCAAATCAATGATGGTAGTTCGCAGTAAACCTTCAAAAACAAAAGACACATCCGGAATAAAAAAGATCCCTGATTCATTAAAGCTGAAATCACCTCCTTTATTCAGCGGTTCAAAATCAGGCTTTATTGTTGATCCTTCAACTTTTAAATTTGATACGCCTTTGTTTAAGATTGATACATCATACAGACCTGTTAAGAAAAAAAAGAAAGATAAACAATGACCTTTCTTAATGTTATTTTAGCAACAGGGGCCAGTTTGCTTTTTTTATCACTGGTATTTATTCCGATGGAAAAAGTGTTTCCTGCAAAACCGGAACAAAAAATTTTCAGGAAACACTGGCTGCTTGATTTATGTTTTTTTGCCGGGCAGTATTTGTTGTGGGGAGGAATTGTATTAAAAGTATTAACATGGCTCAATCAATGGTTGCAGTACATTATTCCTGCCGGCATCAGAACAACTGTTGCATCGCAACCTTTATGGTTACAGGCACTTGAAGTTTTATTGTTGAGTGATGTATTGATTTACTGGGGCCACCGACTGCAGCACAAATTTGATTTTCTCTGGCGCTTTCATAAAGTACATCACAGTGCAGAACATCTTGATTGGCTGGCTGCACACCGGGAACATCCGCTCGATTCAATTTATACTATCGGCATTATTAATTTACCCGTATTTATTTTTGGTTTTGATCTGGATGCCATTTCGGCCATTGTTGCTTTCAGAGGAATATGGGCCATCTATATTCACTCAAATGTTCGATTACCAATTGGTCCGTTAAAAATGTTAATTGGTTCTCCGGAACTTCATCACTGGCATCATGATCTTGAAAGAGACCGTGGCAATTATGCCAATATTTCACCATTGATGGATATTTTGTTTGGCACTTACGTTTGTCCGGATAAAGAACCTGAGCAGTTTGGCATTAAAGAACAACTTCCAAACAATTATATAGGTCAGTTACTGAACCCGCTGCTACCTAAAAAAATTTGGAACAAGGTTGTAAAGAACAAAAGACTTTCATAATTATTTACGCTCTGCTCATTATTGCATAAACGATGAAGTGTGCGACGCAAGGAACGATGCCCATAGCTGCAACAGCCGGTTACCAATATCTTCTTCCTGTCATCTGCCAGCCGGCAGACGTGGAAAATTAAAAGCCGCAAATGCGTTCAATCCAATATTTTTGCGGTCAAATTTCAACCATGCCAAAAAATAATTCCATTAAGTCAGTTTTAATTGTAGGCAGCGGACCCATTGTGATTGGCCAGGCCTGTGAGTTTGATTACTCCGGCTCACAAGCTGCCAGGAGTTTGCGTGAAGAAGGCATTAAAGTGATTTTGATAAACAGCAACCCGGCTACCATTATGACTGACCCTATGATGGCCGACCGTGTGTACCTGCTGCCTTTAACGGTTGAAAGTATTGAACAGATTTTAGAGGAAAATCAAATTGATGCCGTATTGCCTACCATGGGCGGACAAACAGCACTTAACCTTTGTAAAGAAGCAGATGAACTGGGCGTGTGGGAAAAATACAATTGCAAAATGATTGGCGTGGATGTGAAAGCGATTGATACAGCAGAAGACCGTGAAAAGTTTCGCCAGCTGATGATTGATATTGGAATTGGTGTGGCGCCCAGCCGTGTGGCCAACTCACTGCTGGAAGGAAAGGAGTTTGCACAGGAAATTGGTATTCCGCTGGTGATACGGCCTTCATTTACATTGGGGGGAAGCGGCGGAAGTATTGTATTTCACAAAGAGGAACTGGATGCTGCACTGGAAAGAGGATTGAGTGCAAGCCCCATGCATGAAGTGCTGGTGGAAAAAGCATTGATAGGCTGGAAAGAATTTGAACTGGAATTACTGCGTGATATGAATGATAATGTGGTTATCATTTGCACGGTTGAAAATTTTGATCCTATGGGTGTGCACACGGGCGACAGTATTACCGTAGCCCCTGCCATGACGCTGAGTGATACGGCTTTTCAAAACATGCGCAACATGGCTATTAAGATGATGCGGAGTTTGGGAAATTTTGCCGGTGGTTGTAATGTGCAGTTTGCCATGAACCCTGAAACGGAAGAAATTATTTCAGTTGAAATTAATCCACGTGTGAGCCGCTCATCTGCACTGGCAAGTAAAGCAACGGGTTATCCTATTGCGAAAATTGCGGCAAAGCTGGCCATTGGTTATTCACTGGATGAATTGAAAAATCAAATCACACAAACCACTTCTGCCTACTTTGAACCGGCGCTGGATTATGTAATTGTAAAAATGCCACGCTGGAATTTTGATAAGTTCAAAGGTGCTGATGACAGGTTGGGTTTGCAAATGAAAAGTGTGGGTGAGGTGATGGCGATTGGAAGAAGTTTTACGGAAGCGGTGCAAAAAGCCTGTCAGAGTTTGGAGAACAATGCTGTGGGTTTGGGTTATTATGGTTTGAGTTTGAAACATGCAGAATATCTGATTGAATACATTAAAGTGCCGAAGTGGGACCGCATCTTCCGTATTAAAGATGCGCTGATGGCAGGTGTGAGTGTAAAGACGATTGTGGAAGCCACCAAAATTGACCGCTGGTTCATTTATCAGATACAGGATATAGTGAATATGGAGAAAGAGCTTGCCAAACATGATATGCAATCATTGCCTGAAAGTTTGCTGCGTGAAGCCAAACGTATGGGTTTTGGCGATGAGCAGATTTGCCGCATTATGAAAGAAGATGCCAGCGAAGATGAACTGTATGAGAAGCGTAAAGCGTGGGGTATTACCAGGGTTTATAAAATGGTGGATACCTGCAGTGCAGAGTTTGAAGCCAAGACGCCTTATTTCTATTCAACATTTGAGTAGCTGAGAGATAAAAGAAGAAAGAAGTAAAAGCGATTGAACCCTGACGGAGGCGTTGGGGTTTTTTATTTTCGAGAACATCAATTGAACATTTCTTTCTCAGTTGGCTCTGCTTCTCTGCGTGCTAAAAATCATGCAGAGGCAAAGAGAGGGAAGAGAAGAATGATAATTCCATTGTCATTATAAAATATAAACTGATTTAACTGTGTTTTGATGAATTACTCCTGTTGATTATTTGAATCTTTCAGCATCTTCATCAGCTCCTTCATCTCCGGCTCACTTAAATACCTCCATTTACCAACAGGAATACTTCCGAGTTGGATATGCATAATACGTATGCGTTTGAGCTGTATCACTTCATAGCCAAACACTTCACACATTCTTCTTATTTGCCGGTTCAATCCCTGTTTGAGAATGATGGAAAATGTTTTGCCGCTGAGGGTACGCACTTTGCAGGGAAGTGTGGTGGTACCGAGAATGTTTACACCTTTACTCATTTTAGCAGCAAAGTCGGGCGTGAGTTTTTTGTTAACGGTAACAATGTATTCTTTTTCATGTTCATTACCTGCACGGAGAATTTTATTGACGATATCACCATTGCTGGTGAGAAAAATTAATCCTTCTGAATTTTTATCCAACCGCCCGATTGGAAAAATTCGTTTGGGATGATTGATAAAGCGGATGAGATTGGTTCGGTCTTTTTCATCAGTAGTGGATGTAATGCCAATGGGTTTGTTAAAGGCGATGATGAACTGCTCCTGCCTGGCTGTTTTTTTTACTTTGAGCAGTTCATCATCAATATAAATTTTATCATTACTACTCACTCTTGCCCCGGGCAGGGCAATGTTGCCGTTAACTGATACACGAGCCTGTTCAATGAGTTTATCTGCTTCTCTCCGGCTGCAGTAACCGGTGGAGGAGATGTATTTGTTGAGGGAGATTTTTTCTTCGGGCATTGGTGCAAAAGTAAGTAATGAAACGGTGATGATAGTCTCCAATAAAAAGCTTAATTTACAGTAGTAAAAACGATCGATATGTCTGAAATCATTCAATTGAAAATAAAAAAAGAATATGCAGCTTCTTTAATTGAGCATCTTAAAAAAGAAGAGGCTATTGAAGTAATTGAAGATTATATGGATGAAATTCCTGATTGGCAAAAAAAAGCAGTGCTTAAAACTTTAAAGGAAGTGGAAGAAAACCCATCTCTTGCCAAGCCGTGGGATGAAATAAAGAAAAAATATCAGCGGCCTGAATAATGTTATTTGCTGTTGAACTTTCTCATGATGCAATTGAAGACCTTGATGCTGCTTTTGAGTACTATAATGAGGCATCTTATGGCTTAGGGTATGATTTTATTAATGTTATAGACAACTACCTGAACCGTATTTCAAAATTGCCAACAGCTTCCGCTATCCGATATAAAAATGTGAGGGTAAAACCAATTGAAATTTTTCCGTTCACTATTTACTACATAATTCAGGAAGATTCGAAAATTCTTGTGTTGAGAATTTTTAACACCTGGCAAAAACCTTTCTGGAAAGATTAAACATCCATCACATCTCTTTGTTCTTCTGCTGTTTTCTTAAATGCCTTGTTTACCAGGTACACACCGTAAAGTGTTACCAACCCGCCAATCATTAATACAGTAGTAAGCTTTTCATCAAAAATTAAAGCGCCCAGCAATACAGCAACAACGGGGTTAATGTATGCATAAATGCTGGCCTGCTCTGTGGGTAAATGCTGTAAAGAATATAAATAAGCAATAAATGCAATGATGGAACCAAATACCACCAGGTAAGCAATAGCGCCCCATGATTGCCATGGAATATTGGGCGCCGGAATAAACTTAGGATCAAACGCAGAAATAAAAAACAAAGATAATCCTGCAATTACCATCTGGAAACCCAATCCAAAATATGGATTGAATTTATTAGCGTGTTCTTTAGTATAGAGTGAACCAAAAGCCCATGTCCATGTAGCAATTAAGCTGAGTATGATTCCAAAACGAAAATCAGGGTTGAGAAAGTCTTTTAAATGATCATAAAAAATAATACACACACCTGCAAAACCCAGTATCAAACCCACAATAGCTTTAGCTGGAATTTTTTCTTTGCTTGAAAACAAACCAATAATTACCAGCCATAATGGAAAGATGGCGCCAATGATTGAGCCCAAACCTGCCGAAATATATTTTACACCCCATGTACTCAAACCATTGCTGCAAACAAAATTTAAAAATGCCAGGATGATGAGCGGAAAAATATCTTTTGCTTTGGGCCATGAGTGGCCTTTAATAAAAAAATAAGCGAGATAAATACTGCCGCCAATCATTTGGCGGATGCCGGCCATTTCCAGCGCAGGCATATGCTTCACGCCCTGCTTGGAAGCCAGCCAGGTAGTGCCCCATAATATACTTACCACTGCCAGTGCAAAAATAGCTTTGGCCCCTGTTCCTTTTTGACGTATGGTTAACGGATTAAGCGCTGATAAACTTTTTACAGCATCAGTTGCAGTGTTGATTGATTTATTGAAACTTGGTTTACGCATACCTCATCCTCCATCTCCTTCTCCTTAAAGAGGAGGAGCGGTGCTGTATATCACTATTCTTCATTTTGTTCATCCAAATCATCTATTGAACTGTAATCAAAAAAAATTAAACCACCCTCATTTTATAATTATCTGTAACAAGCTTGGGCTGCGCCAAGCAATCCTGCCCCTTGGGGGGGAGTTAGAAGGGGCTTAATGTTTAAAATGCCTCATCCCTGTAATCACCATTGCTAAGTTATGCCCTTTGCAATACGCAATGGAATCATTATCACGAATAGAACCTCCCGGCTGAATAAATGCTGTAATACCTGCTGCATGACCCATCTGCACACAATCATTAAACGGAAAGAAGGCATCACTGGCCATTACTGCTCCTTTTAAATCAAAATTAAATTGCTTTGCTTTTTCTACTGACTGACGAAGTGAATCAATACGGCTGGTTTGTCCGCAACCCTTACCCACCAGCTGTTTATTTTTTACCAATGCAATGGCATTACTTTTTAGATGTTTGCAGACGAGGTTGGCAAAAATTAAATCTTCTTTTTCAGTTGAAGATGTTTCTCTGCCGCCTGCTTCTTTCCATTCAGTGTAATTACCTTCATCTGTTCCCTGTACCAGCACACCGTTGAGTAATGATTTAAACTGGTCTTTGACAGAAGGCTGATTTTTTAATTGCAGTAAGATGCGGTTCTTCTTTGATTTTAAGATGCTCAATGCATCTTCATTAAACGATGGTGCAATGAGCACTTCAAAAAATATTTCATTGATGGCATCGGCTGTTGCTTTATCAATTTCGCCATTGCAAACCAGCACACCGCCGAATGCACTTTCGGGGTCGCCTGCCAGTGCTGCATTCCAGCTTTCTTTTACTGTTGAGCGTTGTGCCACACCGCATACATTAGTATGTTTGATGATGGCAAAAACGGCCCCCTCCGCCCCCCGAGGGGGAACTGCTGCTGCACCTGCCCCGCTTTGCAACGATGCTGATGAATCATTGAACTCTCTTATGAGTTGCATAGCAGCATCCACATCAACGAGGTTATTGTAAGAGAGTTCTTTTCCATTCAATTGTTGAAACAGTTCATCAAGATTACCATAGAACCGTGCAGTTTGATGCGGATTTTCGCCATAGCGTAAAATCTTTTCTTCTTGGTTGAAAGGAGTTTCAATTGCCGATTGATGAAAATAATTGCTGATGGCCGTATCATAAGCCGTACATACATCAAATGCTTTAATGGCAAAACTTCTTCTTTGTTCATAAGAGGTTTCGCCATTTTGATTGCGAAGGATTTCTTCAAGCACTGCATATTCTTTTTTGGCTGCCAGCACCACCACATCTTTATGATTTTTGGCAGCAGCACGGATCATGGAAGGCCCGCCGATATCTATCTTTTCAATAATGGCTTTTTCTTTTTCATCATCTCCGCCTTGAAAGGCGGAGCTATTCACCGCTTGCACGGTTTCTTCAAACGGATATAAATCCACAATCACCAAATCCATTTCAGGAATATTGTACTGTTTCATTTCTGCCAGATGCTGTTCATCATCCCGCTTGCCGAGGATACCACCAAATACGGAAGGGTGTAATGTTTTAACTCTGCCGCCCAAAATGGATGGATAGGTTGTAAGATTTTCAACCGGCACAACAGGAATACCCAGCTTTTCAATAAAACTTTGTGTGCCGCTGGTAGAATAAAGAATAACACCCTGCTGATGTAATAACTGAACGAGAGAATCCAAACCATCTTTATAAAAAACAGAAATGAGTGCTGATTGAATTTTTTTCATGTGTTCCTTTTTATTTTAAATTTTTGCCACAACTTGTCCCGTCATCTGCGGGATAGTATAATCATTAAAAATTATCATCCCGGTTGGTATAAAGGCGGGCTGCTAATTTTTAATGATTATTTCATGTTTGGAAGAAACTTTACCACGAAGTTGCAAAGTCACAAAGAAGTGACCTTAGAGTCTTCGTGTCTTTGTGGTAAAAAATTGAGCAGCAAAGGTAGCGGTCTACAGGTTCATCACAAAAGCGCCTTGTTCACTTGTTGTGTAAAACGGAATGTGCAAACGTTCGCAATCCTTTTGCCACAGTTTTATTTTCCACAAAGGATTGGAGCTGTCGAAAATGATGAGCCCCGGTTCAATGCTTTTGATCAGTTGATCAATGTACAATTTTGGGTTTTTGGAAATGATCACAACATCAGCTTTAATTGTGGCATCCAATTCCCGGAACTGATAGCTTGAGTTGATAAAAACAATTTTCTTTTGCCTGATGTTTAAAACTGCTTGTTCAAATAAGTTGGGAGGGAGTGAATGATGATATGTGCGGTACAAAATACGGGATGGTTTTAAATGAAAATTTCTTAAAAACCCATCCTGCAGCAATACCGTATCACCATTGAACAAATACTGATTACCCAGCATAATGTCTGCAGCCGCATGTTGCGATAAATTGTACACCACCAGTTTTTGCTGAGTCCTTGCCCGGTATTCATATAAAGCCTGTACACCAAAAAAGAGAACAAGAAAACCTAAACTCCATTTTAATGCTGTTGCATTTTTCTGTAATAACCATACTGCTGTTGCAGCAATAAAAAGATAGAGCAATACCGTTTGCAAAGGGCTGTGCTGAATACCATCAGTTACAGCAAACGAAAAATGATCCACCCATGTAATAAACCCGTTCATCCATTTTAATAAATAAGTGAGAATAACACCAACAGCATTTGAGAGAAACGGAGAGAAGGAAACAGCAATCAGTAATATCTCACCAAACAAAATCAAGCTGCTTAATGGCACCGCCACAAAATTGGTAATAAGAAATAAATTCGGCGCCTGGTGAAAATGATACATACATAACGGCAGTGTAAGAATTTGTGCTGATAGTGTAACGGCACAAAGTTGCCATCCTTTATCCAGCAGCATATTGGAAATGCTGAACCAGTGATAGATGGGTTTCATAAACAGCACAATACTAAGTACTGCAGCATACGAAAGCTGAAAGCCAACATCCCACAATAAAAACGGGTTCCATAAAAGCATGATGAATGCAGAAAGGGCCATGCTGTTATAAATATTTCCCTTCCGGCCTGCTATATCTCCCAATGCAATAATGGTAAACATAATGGCTGCTCTTACAACCGAAGCACCCGCACCCGTGAGCAAACTGAAAATCCAGAGTAGTGCAACCGCAATCAACGGTTTCAGCCATTTCAATTGTTTCTTTTTGTCTAATGGTTTTAACAGAAAAAGCAGCAGCCAGTAAATTAACCCTAAATGCAAACCACTGATGGCAATTACATGCACCACCCCTGTATTGCTGTATGCCTGTACCAAATCCCTGTCCAGGTCATCACGATAGCCAATCAGCAATGCTTCAGCCACACTTACTGATTCATCACCTTTTATATTTCTACGGATTACATCAAGAATATATGCTTTGGTATCAAACAGCCATTTATAAAATGCAGATTGCTTGGTTTGAGAAAGAATAGTGTAATCCCTGCTGTTTAAAAATAATTGATGAGTGATACCATTGAAAAGAGCATAACGTTTGTAATCAAACCCTCCCGGGTTGCCTGCATTTTCAACCAGCGGAATGAGTTTATCAGTTGCAAGAATGCTTCCGTATTTTAATGAAGGCGGGATACTGTCTTTTCTGAAATAAAGCATCAGGTCACCACTCACCTTCTTTGCTGTTCCATTATGAATAACCGTTTCAAACGTTGCAAGCGCTTTAAATGATTTTTCTTTTTCAGTTAATGGTTCTTTTAAACGGATGGTTACAATATCTTTTTCATGATAATTATTTCCCATCCATGCAGGTTCATGCCAAACCTGTTTGAACCAAACCAATACAATTCCCGGGGCTATACAAAACAAAGTGATTATAATGCCTGGCAACCATTCATGAAAGAAATACAATTTTTCTGAAAGAAGAACCCGGAGAATAAACACCAGCCCCGCAGCCATCAGCAAATAAAAAGCTGCAGTGTAATACAATTGAAAATACCAGGCTGCAAGTATGCCTGCAGTTAATGGAAGAAGCAAACGCAGAAAAGGGATATTTCTCCAAAGCAGCAATGTGAAAAATTTGGAGATATAAGATAAAAATTATGTTTCATTTGCAAAACATAAAATTCAATTTTTATTTTTCACCCAATAAATTTTTAAGAAAAGCAATTTGCCCCAAATGATAAATATTGTGTTGTATCAACCCATTGAGCAAAAAGCGGTAATTGTAATCCCTGTTGGGTAACTTTTCACTCAGCAATGCATCATCCTTTGTTTGCAAAACAGCCACCAGTTCTTTATGCGTTTGTTCCAGCTCTTCTATGGCGGCATTCCATGTATGCACTTTGGGGTCAATGCCCCGCCAGTTGGCCGGTATTTCGCCCACATTGCCTTCAGCGATCTTTCCATTTACAGCATCCACGGTAAAATGCATCCAGGCAATCATGTGGTAGAGTATTTCAATAGCTGCATGAGAATTTTTAGGATTGATGTACACCACCGCCGGGTGAATTTTTTTGAGCATGGTTACCACTGCATCACCATACCAGGGCTGTACATACATTACATTCTCCATATTGCGGATGATGGACTGAAGTTCTTTATTCATACATGAAAGTTACAAAGGATTTTTTTACCCGGTTTATGACCACATAAAAAAAGAGGCTGTCTCAAAAGTCTGAGACAGCCTCTTGTTATTCGGTAAGGTGATGGAGAAAGTTTTCGTTTATGCGATTCTCAAAGCCTTCATTTTACTTTTGAGACAGCCTCTCTTCATTTATCATTTGCATAAAACAATTAACCTAAAGCCACTCGCTTAAACTCCGTCACTTTCACATCGCCTGCGCTCTTGAGGTAATCACCCACGCTCATGCTACTGTCTTTTACAAAAGCCTGTGCTGTTAATGTTTGCTCTTTAAAGAATGCATTCATTTTTCCTTCAGCAATTTTAGCCATCATTTCTTCAGGCTTGCCTGCCATTTTAGGATCCTGCTTCATCAGTTCCATAATAATATCTTTTTCACGTGCCACCACATCAGCAGGAACACTTGCAGCATCAACCGCCACAGGGTTCATGGCAGCAATCTGCATAGCCACATCTTTACCTGCTTCTTCAGCTTCTTTGCTCATACCCACCAGTACACCCATACGGTAAGCGCCATGAATATAAGATGCCACATAAGGAGCTTCAATTCTTTCAAAACGGCTGATGCCAATTTTCTCACCAATAGCCGCCAGCTTATCATTGATCATATCGGCAACTTTTGCACCGTTGATCACCACTTCATTCAATTCATCTGCACTCTTAACATTGTTGGCAACTGCTGCATCAGCAATAGATTTTGCAAACGCAACAAACTCAGCATTCTTACTTACAAAATCTGTTTCGCAACTGATGCAAACAACAAAACCTGTTTTGTTATCGCTGCTGGTAGCTGCAATCACAACGCCTTCTTTTGCTTCACGGTCGCTGCGTTTGGCAGCCACTTTTTGGCCCTGCTTGCGCAACCAGTCAATAGCAGCTTCAAAATCGCCATTGGTTTCAGTTAACGCTTTGCGGCAATCCATCATACCGGCACCTGTTGCCTGGCGGAGTTTATTAATATCCTTTGCACTGATTGTTACTGTAGCCATAATTTCAATTTGAAAACCTGCCAACCGGCAGGTTGGTTTATAAATTTGAGTATTTTAAAAATGCTTTCTGCAAAAGTTCATCAATAAACTCAGGCAGAAAGCATTTTCATTTTGTGTTATTGTTAATAACTGAAGTATTCTTCTTTACATCCTACCTCTCACTTCACTCTTATCTTGCAGAAGTACGTTTTTGTGTGCTGGGTACACGGCGCTTGGGGCCACCGGCGCCACCGCCTGCTGTGTTACCACCACGCCCACCGGCACCACGGCCGCCACGTCCGCCACGCTCTTTACCTTCTTCACCACCTTCATCAAACTTGGACCCACGGTCAGTTACTTCTTCTTCTGTTTCTTCTTCTTTTTCAACCTGGCGCTCAGCAAGACCTTCTGCAATAGCAGCAGTAATGTATTGTGTAAGAATGGCAATCGATTTTGTTGCATCATCATTACCCGGAATAGAGAAATCAACTTTATTGGGATCGCAGTTGGTATCCACCAAACCGAATGTAGTTACACCCAAACGCTTGGCTTCAGACAAAGCAATATGCTCATGGCCAATATCCACCAGGAACAAAGCAGCAGGAATACGGCCCATGTTGGCAATACCGCCCAATACTTTTTCCATCTTTTCTTTATCACGGCTCAGTTGCAGACGCTCTTTCTTGGTGATATTGTCAAACGTACCATCGTTCAGCATTTTTTCAATGCTCTGCATTTTCTTCACGCTCTTGCGAACGGTGTTGAAGTTGGTGAGCATACCACCCAACCAGCGGTCGGTTACATAAGGCATGTTCACCTTTTGTGCACACTCGGTAACAATTTCCTTTGCCTGCTTTTTAGTAGCCACAAACATGATTTTTTTACCACTGCGTGCAATTTGTTTCATAGCTGCAGCAGCTTCCTGCAACCCTTCAACGGTTTTGTTGAGGTCAATGATGTGAATGCCTTTCTTTTCAGCAAAGATGTAAGGCAGCATCCTGGGGTTCCACTTCTTTTTAAGGTGACCAAAATGTACACCTGCTTCGAGTAACTGCTGTTGTAATGAAGTGTTATTTTCCATTATGAATTGTTTATCGTTTTTAGTTTTTTGTTTTGTATCAGGATGTGTGGAAGCAGTTTTATAAAAACCACCGGCACATAACCATAAACGGTATTAACGTTTAGAGAACTGGAAGCTTCTGCGGGCTTTCTTCTTACCAAATTTCTTACGTTCAACACCACGTGGGTCACGCTTGAGCATGCCTGCTGCTTTTAACACAGGGCGGTACTCTGCATTTACTTCCAGCAATGCACGGGCAATACCCAGTTTTACTGCTTCGGCCTGGCCTTTAATACCACCACCGGTAGCGTTGATCTTTACATCAAACTTATCTAAAGAGTCAATACTCTTTAAAGGAGCTTCCACCTGGTTTTGCAAATACACCAGGCTGAAATATTCTTTGTAGTTTTTATCGTTCACAGTAATAGTACCATTTCCCTTGCTGATGAACACTCGGGTAATGGCTTCTTTACGGCGACCAACTGCATTTTTTTGCTTTTCCATTTCTATTTTTTTTACTCCCCTTCAGGGGATGGGGGTTTAGAATTTCAGTTCTTTTGGTTGTTGTGCTTTGTGGGCATGCTCTGCGCCGGCATACACAAACAACTTCTTGTACATCCTGCGGCCGAGGCGGTTTTTAGGAAGCATCCCTTTTACTGCACGCTCAATTACCACTTCCGGGCGGCGACGCATCAGATCTTTTGCAATTTCAATACGCTGACCACCGGGGTAACCGCTGAAGTTGTGGTACTCTTTGTACTCTTCTTTGTTACCGGTAAATTTTACCTTACCGGCATTAATTACAATTACATAATCTCCGCAATCAACATGAGGAGTGTAATAAGCTTTGTTTTTGCCACGCAATACCGCAGCAATCTTGGAGCACATACGACCAACGGTTTGATTGGTGCCGTCAACAACGTACCAGTTACGCTGCACGGTAGCCTCGTTCGCATGTTTAGTAGTGAAATGTAGTTTACTCATTGTTTTTTGTTTTTATTTTTCCGCTTTGGCTTTTAGCGGCTGCGGAACCACGCCATCCCGTGGGTTTGTTTAAAAAATCCCGTTTTTTACAACGGGTCGCAAAGGTAGCGGCACTGCAACCAATAAACCAAAGAAAAAAGGAAGTATTTTTAAAGACACTTTTGCAAAGCGCTGGTTTTCAATTGAATTTTTGCTCAAAATTTTTTATGGCTATGAATTTCCCGCCAGCGCCACTCTAAAAACAAGGTAAAATTTGAAGAAAAAAGAAATGTGGGGCTGTGAGCTTCTGTTAATAATGGAGCTTTTGTTCCATCCCCTTCAGGCTCCGCTTCGCTTCGGCCCCGACCGTTAGTGTCGGGGCTGGCTCGTCCCTCGCCACCTTTCGGGCATGGCAGCCCTTCAGCAATAAATCATTATCAGCAATAAAAACGGCGGCCGAAGGCCGCCGTTCAATAATTATCATCTGTTTTCATCACTTCGGCATCAGCAACACATATTTAAATATCTGGTCATGGGCCGCATCCACAAAAGCCAGCAACTCATTCCATTTTTCTTTGGGCATATTTCGCTGGTTGTATTGTTTTATAACAGTAATGTGCACCACACCATTTTCTTCTTTTGCTTCACAACTGAATTTGCCCGTTTCGTTTTCAATATTCTTATTCAGCTCTTTTAAACCCTTAACAGCATAACCTGCAGGCACGGTTAAATGAATGTTCCAGGTAAACTTTCGGGGATAGCCCATGTAAATATCTTTGGTGCGGGTGCGTTCTTCACCGGTTATATGCAACTGGTCGCCCATTAAACCGGTGAGGTTGAGCAATAATTTTTTTCCTGCATGTTTGGTCATATTACCCAGTTCAAAATCTTCTATTATCTGCAGGTTTTTTTTCTTTAAACTCCGGCCATCACTTACAATACGGAAGTTTTTATACTTCACTGAGCTGTTGTATTCATTCTTTAAACTGTTTTCCACCTGTTCGGGCTTGGCCGTTTTATATTCTTCTTTCAACGCCTGTACTGAAGTGTAATATTCATCCAGTGCACGGCCTGTTAAATTTTCAGCAAGCGAAGGACCATTAAAAATTTTAAAATCATCCAGCATATACGTAGTGAATTTTACACGGTCATCAACTTCTCTTGATTTGTTGATGCCGGTATAAGTGCAGGTACGTGCTACAATCATTGTTCCGGTGGCCGGGTCATAGCTTGCATTACTATCAAACTGTGAACTGTTGTCTGCCACTTTTGAATCCGGTAATGTAATGGGGGTTATTTCCTGGTCGCCTGTTTTGCGGTTGGGTTCACCAATTACATAAGCTTCATTGCCCAGCAAACTTTCCACCAGTTCATCAGGATTGGAATGATCCGTACAGTTGAAAATATATTTATCTCTCAGCTTTACCACATAACGTATTTCTTCATCAAACAAAATATCTTTCATGCTGCCCATCTTATTACTGCAGGTAATAATGAGTGAAGTCTGAATGTTTCTTTTATCCATGAACGCACGAAACATATAGGCAAATACTGCATCAGGCAAATAGTTATTGCGGAACAAACCCTGGTTGCGGATACGGTAATAAATATTTTCAACATACCGGTCTTCGGGCAAATCGGCCCAGCCGTCTTTTTTCATTTGTGCAAACGAATAGTTTACAAATGCATCTGCACTTGTGCCGCTGCTGTTAATGGGATAGTTCCTGGAAAAGGAATAATTGGCCCAGGCCACTTTTGCCAGTTCATCTTTACTGAAGCCCTGTTTCAACTCCCCTTTATCACCAATGAGTGATACATTCTGCACCTTGCTGCTGTTGGCATAAATTACCTGGAACTTAACAAGCGGATTAGCAAGATAGGGACTGATGAAATTAACATCTTTTACCGTGCCCCTGTCTTTATCTGTAAACACATAACGGAAAAAGCCTGATGCTTCACTGTTTTCCTTTTTAAATTCAGGCGCACCGTTTAATGAAAGGGATTTAAAAAATGTTTTATCATCGGTATCAATACTGATTTCATTAAACATAACGGGATAACGCTTGCTGCACAATTCATACTGCGGATCAAACTCCACATAACCCGTACCTTTTACATTGAGTTTGCTTTTGGTATAGGCCGTATACTCCAGTACATCGCCTGCTTCCAGGTTGGGAACTGCCACTTTATAATATCGTGTTTCAGAAGCTGAATTTTTATCAAAAAAACTCTGGTAGAATTCCGGCGCTTCACTTTTACTTTCAATTTGCACCGCATCACTCAAATCAACATCCACAGCTTCGCCGCTGTGTTTGATAATTTTGGCAGCAAAGCCATCTTCCCTTTCGCCAAAACGGAAATATACTTCCATAAAGGTTTGAACGGCATTGCGGTCCTGCAGCTTTACTTTAAAATGTACAGCTTCAAATAAATACACAAATGCTTTATTGCCGCTGAACAATCCGCTGGTACTTTGCTTATCAAATGTAATGCTGCGTTTATACCCGATGATTACGGCGCTTTCGTTTTTCCATTTATCCGGCGCTGCAGAAATGCTGAAAGCAGGATGATTATCCGTATGTGCTTTGGCGTTGGTTGACAGTACTTCTAAAAAATCTTCATCAATAATACTCTGTGCATGGATGGAAATACAAAACGTGAGCTGAACAAAAAAGAGCAGGCTGTATTTCAAAAATGAATTGGGTTTCATGCGGGGCATTATTTGCTGGTTACAGTAATATAGTTTTCACTGAAGGACTTGATTTGCTGCAGAAAAGTTTTCCACTCAGCAAAGTCTTTTACATACACCGTGCTTTTTTTAATGAGCAGTTTCTTTTTTAAGTTAATCTTATTACCGCTGATGATATACTCGCAGGTAAAACTGTAACCGTCTTTATTAATCTCCAGCTTTTCCGGCACATCAGTAAATTTTTTATTGACAGGTATGGTAAGTGAAAGCTCATCTTCAAAACCGGTAACCCAATCCAGGTCATATCCCCTTGTTCGTTTTTCATTGGGCATATAACGCTGCAGGGTGGTGGGGAAGAAATCAATGTTCACATAATAATCCCCATCAATGGGGCTTACATTGTTATTCAAATTACTCTCCCCCTCAATTACAACAGGTATTTCCCTGTTCTTTAAATCACTTGTTTTTACAACTTTTGAACTGATGTTGGGGTTCCTGAATTCCAGGATTTCTTTTAAATAATCCTGCTGCTCTGTTACGGGCATATCCTGGTACACCTGGTGAAAATCTTTACGGTCGTTGCCGATATACGTAACTTTTACTTTGCCGTTTAAATTGCTTTCATTGAGTGTAAAATCAGCTTTGGTAATAATCTTATGGTCTTCGCCTGTGGTAAGCGGTACCATTTTAATTTCAAATTTGTCTTTATTGGAAATCATCGCCTCCTTGCCCTGTATGCGGTATGCGTTTTCACCAAAGGGTGAATAGCTTTCTGTGCCATCTAAAAAATATTCTTTACCTCCGTAATACAATGTGCTGATAGCATGATTATTGACACAAAGCACCGGCAATGTTTGTGAATATGGAATTTCCCGGGTTCCAATCCATGTAAAACGGGCATCATAACCTGCCAGCACCAGCATTTCTGTTAACAGGTTAGCCATGCCTTTACAATCACCATATTTTTTACTGAGCACTTCCTGTACGCTGGTGGGTATATAACCACTGTAGCCATCTTCATAAGCAATGTATTTGATGTTGTCCTGCACCCAGTAGTAAATGGCTTTTATCTTATCCGGGTCATTGGTCTTGCCCTGTGTAATGGATGCAACTGTTGTTTTTAATTTATCCGGTTCGTTGCCGGCCATTTTGTACAGGCGGTAGTTCCATGCATATACATCAGCCGCACTTTCAAAACCTTTAATGGTACCGTCTTTTGTTTCATACGATTTTACCTGGATGAGGATATGCGGCTCCGTATAAGAAAGACCAATACTTTTTGATTCGCTTTTATATGGTGCAATATCTTTCAGCGTAAACGTATAAGAAGTGTATTTGCCGTCTTTGAGTTCTTTCTTTTCAATTTTATATCCATCAAAATTCATGGGTTTGAAATCTACCACCATTCCTGCAGGCACCTTGAATTCAATGATTTTTTCTTTTACCGGGTAGGCATCCCGGAAAAACACACGGGTGAGGTATTTGGCATCAGCATATTGTTTCTTTACAGCAATGCTGTTAACAGCGCCTTTCTGATAAAACCGGATGGGAAAAAATTTCACACGGCTGTCATCAAAAAAAATCCCTTCATCTGTTACAGACCGGTCAATAGGTTTTGATTTGAGCGCTATGTATTTGCCATTATACTTTACCGCTTTTGTAAAGCCCGTGATTTGTATAAACTTATTATAATACTCCGGGTAAACCATGGACCCGAATTTCTTAAGCGCCAAAAATTCTTCATAAGTTTCTTCTGCAACATTTACCACTTTATCATTAAGCGCATTCACGCCTTTATCAAATACAAACACGGAATATGAACGAAGGCTGGCAATATCATTGTCCTTATACTTTTTGCTCATTTGCAGTGCAATAGCTTCATCTTCTGCATCCACCTGTGCAAAAACAGAATGAACATGCAGCAGCAAAACAGTGAGGAAGAAATACGAAACGACATTTCTCATACTTGCGGTTTTAAGAGGGATTTTTAATGGGCTCAATTTACAAAGGCAGAAGTTGATTCACAAAACTTGTGAATGATTTTTTTAAGATTCCTAAACAGGGAAATTGCATAAATGCGTAAAGTGGAAAATTCGTATGCTTTTAAAAAAAAGATGAAGTTGTCTTTTGTTGAAAAATCAGTGAGAAATCACTAATTAATTTCCTGTGGGGCACCTGTAAGATGTAAAGTTGATCGTAATGCCCACCATGGCAGTTACATACTGATCTCTTTGTTTATTAAACCCACGCTGGTTACCGGCACGGCCAATTGGTGTTCCTGTTTCATAACTCCTGTCCTGCAAAAAAGAAGCCGGGGAGCCGGGTTTAAATGCAAATGCACCTGCATAAGTACCACTCACATCATCCAGGTAATCAGTAGAAGTAAAACGGTACAGCACTTCAAAATGAAGGTTGGCGCTTTCGTTTATCGCATATTTTACGCCCATGCCCAGCGGGTAAGCAATGGCGGTGGTGGAATATGGTTTGAGTGAGGGATAAAAGGAAGAGCCCTGCCCTTCCGTACCCAGTGGTTGTAAAAAATATTTTGTATTGCCCAGGTAGGCATAGGGGTTAAACCCAAATACACCGGCACCAAATGTGAGATAAGGCGTGAACCGTTCATCAGGATTGGTGGGGTTGAACTTGAAGAAATTAAAATCTCCCTGCAGTAAAAGCTCCCATATATTGGTATTGAAACTGAGGTTACGGCGTTTTCTGAACTCGTTGTTTTTTTCATAAACATCGCTGTAACCCAATTGTGCAAAGTTGGCAGCAACACGAAAAGCTACATAATCATTAATTTGTTTGCGAAAGAAAACTCCCCCCGCAATTTTAGGGCGGTTGAGCCTTGCAGTAGGGTTTAAATCACCAAAATAATGTGCCGCTCCCAACTGGATGCCAAATTCGCCTTCGTGTTTGAAGCCTTCATATTGTGCAACAGCCGGGGCGCTGAATACGGTTGTAAATAAAACCGAAAGAAGAAAGCATTTCATCACCTTCATCACTGAATATTTGTGGTTTCGTTACCCAATAACGCAAATATCATGATTTCATTGGCAGGAGAAAGCATTTTTTTAGAGATTAGTTTCTGCGGTCGAGCCCCCAGGAAAGTTTATTACGCAGTGTCTGCAAAAAATTATTCTCATTTAAACGAAGCAGGTTTACTTTAAAGGCTTCTTTTTTTACAGCTATCTGTACATCTTTCTTTACAATTTCCTTTCGTGAATCCAGCGTGCACAGAAAACTGTCTGTGCGGCCTTCAATTTCAAATGAAATGATATTATTATCCGGCACCACAATGGGGCGTACATTTAAATTATGGGGAGCAACGGGTGTAATTACAAAACTCCCTGAATCAGGAAACACCACAGGGCCGTTACAACTCAATGAATAACCGGTGGAGCCGGTGGGTGTGGCTACAATTAATCCATCAGCCCAATAGGTGTTTAAGAATTCCCCGTTGAGATATGCATGAATTTTAATCATGGATGATGTATCCAGCTTGTGCAATGCAAATTCATTTAACCCGTATGGTGTATCACCAAAAAGCGGCACATTACTGTCTAAATGAATCAGGGTGCGTTCATCTTTTACAAAGGTGTGGTTTACCAGTGCGGCAACGGCTGTTTGCAATTCTTCCCGGCCAATACTTGCTAAAAAGCCCAGCCTTCCAAAGTTGATACCCAGCAAAGGGATTTTTTTATTCCGCACGAGGGTAACAGTATCTAATAATGTTCCATCGCCCCCCAGGCTGATTAAACACTCATAACTTTCATCGAGTTGTGCTGATGAATCAAACAACCGGGGTTCTGTATTGAAATACATAACATCTTTTATCTGCAGATAAAAATCACGGAACAACACCGGTGTCATTTTATTTGCCTGTAACTGGTGCAGCAAACGCTCCACATCTTCTTTCTGCTCCTGCTCAAACACCCGGCTGTAGATAGCTACTTTCATCGTTATTCAATTATTGATGTAATACCGCTTGCAATTATCATTTAGTCCACAGCTTACTTTTGTGCGGCATTATACACCTCAAAAGTTGAACACCTTTTTTATTGGACTATATTATTTTAAAAATTGGTATAATAGTTACATCCCGCAAAAAATGGTTTTACTAAAAGTCTTTACGAACGTGCAAAAATAAACCGTTTTCACCCAACTGGTTAAAAGAATAGTCAAAGCGCATTACAAAATCATAATAGCTGAGAATATCCAGCCCGGCGCCATAGGTATAAAGCAAACGGTTATTTAAAACCCCTGTGGTATAGAATGGAGTGTAGGCGCCGCCGATATTTCCGTGCACTTTACCAATAACACGGAAAGGAATTTTTTTGTACTTCTCATTTTTAATAATGAGCGTGGGCACATTTACCCTGAAGAGTTCCTGTGCTACGGTAGTGCGTAAGATACCTGCCAGCACGCCGTCTGCCACATAATACTCAAGCCCCTGTAAAAACATATCGCCATACCCCAGGGCGGGCATATTATAACCGGGTTGTTTAAACGGAAGCTTAATAGTACCCAATCCGTAAATGGAAGTATATGTTTTTTCACCAAGTTTGATATACTTACCGCCTTTACCGTTAAACTGCCAGAGGTTCATGCCCTTTACACCCAACCCCCTTTGTAAAAATGAACCACTGAAAGCAACGCCTTTTAAGGGGTAGGCAATATTATCCAGGTTCAAATACTGGTAAGTATAAACCAGTTCGCCAAAAGCCTGTTTGGTTTTATTATCCGTAAAAAAAGGAAGGAACCCTTTTGACGAATTGGCATTAATAAGACGGGTAATCGTATCCGCAATGGTTTCATTTACATAATTAAGCCTTACGGAATGACGTTCATTGATGCCCTTACGAAGGGAGAAGCCGGTTTCAATTCTGAAAGATGTTCTTACAAAATCGTTGATTAAATTATTGGATGCCGGAAAAAAAACCTGTTTGTTACTATCTGTTGCAAAACTGGCCTGGCGACTGCTGGTATAATAAATTCCAAACAGGAAACCTTTTTCAAGTTTTCGGTCAGCATAAGGTTGTTCATAAGATAACTGGTACTGGCGGTTATAGCCGTTTACATACCTGAAAGCTAATTTATCCCTGCGGCCGCTTACGTTGTCCCAGTTAAATTTTATTCCATAATTCACACGTTCAAGGCTTGCGTTTTGCTCTACCACCCATTGGTTCAGATTACGGTCAACCAGCTTAAAATAGGGAATGGGAAAGATGTACCACCGCTCTTTTACAGTAATAATTAAATCAATGGATTCATTCGTCCAGTTTACAATGCCGGGTATTACTTCCAGAAATACCTGTGTATTTAATACATCCAGCCTGGTTTTATCCAGCAGGGCCATTAAATCTTTTACAGCAACAGTGCCTCCTTTTTTAAATGATACTTCCCGTAATATGATGTAATCCCTGGTAATTTTATTGTCTTTGAGGGTGATGCTGTTTACTTTTAGCACCGCATCCTGCGGCATTTGGGCAATCGTGGCTTTGAGTTTTATTTTTGCAGTATCGTACAAAACAGATACCTGCGCCATGGCAAATGCAAAAGGTGCGGCCACCAGCAGAAGCATCCAATAATATTTTACAACCGTTATCTTCATTCCATCATTTTAGTGCAGGCGAACAGTAAATTTAGAGGTAAAAAACAAAAGAAGAAGGAAGTTTTGATGAATCAGATATTGAGGTAGTTCATCAAATGATCAAAATTGAGGCGAAGCTCTTCTTCTGAAAGGTTTTCGCCAAAGTATCGTACCACATTGTATTCATACCGTTCCAGTGTGGCCAGTATATCCTGTATATCGGGTTTGTTGATTTTAATGGCCACCATGAGCTGACCGTTTGCTTCATCCACCCATGTATTGAGGTGAATGATGCGTGCATCATTGGTTTCTACAATTCGTCCCAGTTCGGATATTGAAAAATTGTTGGGCGCCATTTGTAAAATAATAATAGCCCCGGGTTCTGAAGCGCCGTTGTAATGAACTGCCGCATTTAATAAATCATCAGCTGTAATAACACCGATGTACTCACCATCTTCTTTTACAACCGGCAGTAAATCCAGTTTACGCTGATGCATCAGTTTTAAAGGAGCCAGAAAAAAATCAGCTTCGTTTACTTTTACCTGTTCGGCCAATGGTTGAAAATTAATCACCGGTGTATCAGCATCAGCATCCTGCAAATCTTCTTCTTTTATTAAGCCGGCCGATTTTTGATTAATGACCAGCGGAAGCTCAGCCACATGAAACTCATGCATTAAATCCAATGCCTGCTGAACCGTATCAGTAGTTTGCAAGTGAGGAATATTGTTCGTTATCAGTTCGGCAGCTGTCATTTTTTTGTGGATGGGTTTAAATATCAGACGGGTACCGGTCTGCTGAGTTTCGTAAGGAACCCGTGTAATATTTCGTTAAACTCCTGAGGCTTTTCCATCATAGGAGCATGCCCGCAGGAATCGATAAAATGCAATTCTGAATTGGGGATTAAACGGTTAAACTCCTTACCCACAAACGGCGGGGTAATGGTATCGTTGTTTCCCCATATCAATAACGCAGGAACTTTTATTTCATTGAGTTCTTCGCCCAGGTTATTTCTGATGGCGCTTTTAGCCAGGGCAATAATCTTAATTACTTTGGTGCGCTGGTTCACAATATCATATACTTCATCCACCAGTTCTTTGGTAGCCGTAGCAGGGTCATAAAAGGTAAGCTCCGTTTTACGTTTGATGTATTCGTAATCGCCACGCTTGGGGTAGGTATCACCCATCCCGTTTTCAAATAAACCGCTGCTGCCGGTAAGGATTAATGATTTAATGCGCTGCTGGTGTTTTAAAGTATGCACCAGCGCCACATGCCCGCCCAGGGAGTTGCCCAGCAGGTGAATATTCTCATACCCTTTGGCTTCAATAAACTTATGTACAAATTTTTCAAGACCACCCACAGTTGTATGCAGGAGATCCAGTTCAAACAGGGGAAGCATGGGTACCACAACGGTGTTATGCTTTTTAAAATATTCAATAAGGTCTTTAAAGTTACTCAGTGCACCAAAAAGCCCATGAAGCAGCACCAGTGGTTCGCCACTGCCTTCTTCAATATACCGGAATTTATCAAGATGTTTAATTTCGTAGTTCATGCAGATGCAATAAGCAATTGTTATTTGCTAAAATAGTTGTTTTGGGCGAAAAACCGCAATTCAGTTTCAATCTGAACCTTCAATGAGAGATTTTTTCATTGACAGCGCTGAAAAAATGCTGAAGGTCTTCAAACATATCTTTAAACCATGGAATTATAACACCCAATCCTTCAATTACTTTGGGGCCCCGGGGCGTAATCCATTTCCATGTTACAGATGCATCAATACTGCTCTGTGAAAACAGCTTTAACTGCTGTGCATAAAATAAAAATATACTGATGATGATAATATATAAAACAGCATATAAAAGTATGCCCCCTGTTTTATTGATCCATCCGAGAAAAGCAAATTCAACAGCATTCTCAATTAATTTGGCTCCCAGCCGCACCAGCAGCGCCACTGCAATAAACACCAGTACAAAACTTACAACAGGCAACCACTTTGCACCAATATTTGTTGACTGTTGCAACCATGCCGCCACAACAGCGCTCAGCTTTAATGCAGCGGCCAGCCCCGCAACAAATGCAAGAACCGAAAACAGGGCAACAATCAACCCCTTCTGAAACCCTTTGATAACTGCCATTACAAGTGCCACAGCTACAATAATATCAATGATCATGCTTATTATTTGAGCAGTTCTTTTACCACTGCACTAATGGTTTTACCATCTGCTTTGCCGGCCAGTTGTTTGGTGGCAGCGCCCATCACTTTTCCCATATCAGCAGCAGAAGAAGCGCCCGTGTCAATGATTATTTTTTGCACCGCCAGCTTTAACTCGTCTTCACTCATTTGCTGAGGCAGGAATTTTTCAATCACTTTTATTTCCTCTTCTTCTTTCTGTGCAAGATCAGTACGGTTCTGCTGTTTAAAAATGTCTAATGAATCTTTGCGCTGCTTTACCATTTTCTGCAGCATTTTCAACTCCGCATCTTCTGTAACCTCTGTACCGGAAGTTTTTAATAAGAGCAATGCGGCTTTAATGGCACGAAGCCCACGGAGGCTTGCTTCATCTTTTGCTTTCATGGCCTCTTTCATTTCAGCCATTACCTGTGTTTCCAAACTCATAAAAAATGGTTTATTGATTTTGTTTCAATTGTTCTGCTTTAAATTTTTTCATCATGGTTTTTGCAAACTCTTTCATATCAGTACTTATATCTGTACTGTTGGTGGCACGCAAAAAAGAATCGGCCATGGTCATAAGCGTTTGATAATAAAAATCGGCCATTTCATCCACCATCATATCTTTTGTCCACAAATCAATACGGAGGGCGCTTTTATCAGCCCCATCCCAAAAAGAAATCATCATGGCTTTGGCACGCTGGTCCATATCAGCCGTGCTGTCAGTAGCTTTCCAGGTAATCATCTCCGGCACACGGCCTTCGTCCATCATTACATCAATTGAAATTGTGCTCTTGTGTGTCATATTCATTATTGAGCTGCAAAGGTAGGTTTTACGAAGTGAAGTGAGGCGCTGTTTTACAACTGCGCCCCTTCATTTGCTGCTGCATACAACAGGCATTGCATTATTTTTTCTGCCGATGTACCTGCTGAAAATGCTGAGAGTTGCTGCTGTGCATTGGAAATAATCTTATTGCGGTACGTTTCATCTTTATACAGCAGCATCATTTTGTAAGCCATATCATCCACATTGTCAGCATCAGCATATACAAACAGCCCCTCCTGCTGCGAAAAATAACCGGGCTGGCACATCAATACCGGCACTTTGCATTGTAATGCCTCCTGGGGTAATACCCATTCATCAGTTTCAATTGCCAGTTGCAATACAGCATATGCTGATGCAACAATACCTGCTTTTTGTTCTGAGCTTACATGATTGCCTGTAAATACAACATCTCCACGGTATTTGTAGGCAGCAAGTAAATCTGAAACAGCTTTATCCTTTAAAGGAGCCTCTCCCGCCACCACCAATTTCATATTTGATTGCAGCCTTTTTTTGAAAAATGAAAATGATCTGAGCAGATTGATGAAACAGTTCCCGGCCGATGCTGTGTGATTGATGAAAAAATATTCATGCCCCCCGGTTATTTCTTTTTTGATGATTTCACGTTGCTCCCATTCCACAGGTTGAAAGATAACATCCGGCACAAAAGGCGCTATAAAAATTTTTGTTTCAGGAACGTTCATACCGCTGATAAGAAATTGCTTCACGGGCCGGGAGCTAACCAGTATGCCTGCCACCAATGAAAGCTGTTTTGCAGAAATGTTCTTTAATTGCTTTACATGGCCGATATAAAGTACAAGGGGGATGTTTCCGGGGGTTTTCAAAAAGCGGCTGCTTAATAAAACAGCAGGTTTTATTTGCCGCAATCGTTTTTGAAAGGCTTTTTTTGCTTTGATTTTGGTTAGTAAATTTCCTGTTTTGATATAGTAAAAAATATTTTTTTTACTATCTGTCCCCTTATAATCACTTTTTTGTTCATTATAAATAAACAATAAACGGCGCCCGGGAAAACCTTTTTCAATAAAGCTGCAAAGCGTTTTGTTAAATAAAAAAGTTTTATTCTCAAAGATTTCCCCCTCAAAAAGATCAAAAACGAAAATCATATGATAAAAAAAGGACAAAAGTAAACTTTCCTAAAACATGATACAGATTATTCAGTGCTGCTGAAATATCCCATCGTATAATCTGACTGGTATAATGAAGAATTTCCAAGCATAAAATCATTGCAGCGCCCGTTGCAAATGCTAAAATGTTAGTGTAAATTTATAATCAGATAGAGTGAAAAAGAAAAGTCACCTCTATTCAGCTAAGGAGATACACTTATAAAGCAAAAATTCGTATGCAGAATTAATTTGAAAAATTAATACACTGCAGTAAAGTTTGGAATAATAATTGTGTTATAGAACCACTGAATACAGGGAACCAAATTTCTCTTCCTAAATTATTGAAAATGAGTATTTGAAAATATTATTCTGCTTTTCCCCCACAGGTTGAGCATGAATGAAACTAGATGGTTTTACAATGTGGATTTTGGGTAAACGACCCCGCTTTCCAGCGGGGTCTTCCTTTTTTAAGGGTTTTCACCTGTTCTGTTTTTTAAAAAATAATTTTATGTTTGTTATGAGATTATAATTCCAGTATCCAATAAAAACCAAAAACTATGAAGAAGCTGTTATTCGTACTTCTTTTAAGTTTATCCGTTACCGCATCATTTGCACAGGAAGAATTAAAATTTTCTTCAGGACGTGATAAGCATGATGGCAAACCACAACTGTTTGCCGGTCTTTCCCAAAAAATTTCAGTTAAAGCAGGATTCATTGATGAAGTGATGAATTCGAAAATGAACGAGGAAGTAACATTGCAGGTTGTTGAAGGTTTTGCTTTTACAGGTAAAGTCATTTCCAAAAGCAGCGATGTACCGGGTCTTGAAACAGTAACTGTTGAAAACAGCAGCAGGAAAGGTTTTGTATTAACGCTGTCAAAAATTACAACACCCGTTGATGGTGTTACTTACCGGGGTATGCTCAAAGGACGTGATTTTAGTGATATACTTCTTTTAGAGAAAGATATTGTTACCGGGTTTTACCAATGGATAAAGAAAAAATTATCGCAAGCCATATCTGACTAAATGAAATGACCTGTTTTTAAATCCGATACCTGACCGAAAATAAAACCGAAACAAAAAAATCCAATCCCATGAAACGCTTTTCCAATGCAACATGCGCATTAGCGCTGCTGTTTGCAAGCCTTACTGTAAAAGCCCAGATTCCCAAACTCAACAGCTACCCCCAGCAAACACAGGCTGCTATTTTCCTGGACTTTGATGGGCAAACTGTTACTTCCCCTTACTGGACGTCCACGCCATTTTATGCCACACCTGCCGTTTTAACCATTGATCAGGTTACAAGAATATTTAACCAGGTATCAGAAGATTACCGGCCCTTTAACATCAACATCACTACTGATTCAACAGTTTATTTTGCAACGCCCTTTACCAAAAGGCAGCGGGTGATTATTACTGATTACAGTTCGTGGTATGGTTCAGCAGGTGGTGTTGCATGGACCAATTCCTTCCGATGGGGATTGGAAGTGCCTGCATTTGTGTTCAGCAATTTGCTCAACAACAACGCCAAAAATGTAGCCGAAGCCAGCTCACATGAAGCCGGTCACTCACTGGGGTTAGAACATCAAAAAACGTATAATGCCAGTTGCGCACTTATTGCTGAGTATAACTCAGGCATTGGTACCGGCGAAATTGGCTGGGCCCCCATTATGGGCAGCAGTTACAGCAGAAATCTTTCGCTGTGGCACAATGGCACCAGCGGAAGTTGTTCATCTTTTCAGGATGATATTGCTACGATTGCCGGCTCCGCCAATGGTTTTGGTTTACGCACTGATGATATTGGTAATACCACCAGCCAGGCAGCAACCGTAACAATAACGGGCTCCACTTTTGCCACATCAGGTATCATTAACAATACCAATGATGTGGATGTATTCCGTTTTAATTTTTCACAGAACGGAAGATTAACACTCAATGCAATCCCTTTCAACATAGCAGGAGGCTTTCAATCGGCCAATATTGATATGAAAGTGGAGTTACTGAACAATGCCGGGGTTCTTCTTAACCAATTTAACCCAAGCACCACTCTGCAAGCTACGATTGATTCGATGCTCAACACCGGTACTTATTTTCTGCGTATTTCCAATGTAAGTAATGCCAATGTGAGCAACTATGGTATGCTGGGTAATTATAACATCAGCGGCAGTTTCCAGGCAGGTTCTACGTTACCCATTTACGATTTGCAGTTAAGTGCAAGAGTAAACAATAGCAAACATGAACTCGACTGGAATATTATTGCCGATGAACCTATTGAAACTATCAAAATCCAGATTTCAACTGACGGCCGGAACTTCACCAGCCTGCAGGATGTAAATGGCAGTCTGCGCCAGTTCAGTTACCAGCCTCTTGAAAAAACAAAACTGTTTTACCGGCTGCATGTAACCACCGCTTCGCAGTTACAGTATTATTCCAATATTGTGTCGCTGCGGGCAGACAGGAGCAATGCCAAATACAACCTCAACAGCAATTTTATTAACGGCAACTCCATCGTAGTAAACAGCAATGGCAGTTATAACTGGAGATTAGTGGATATGAGCGGACGTCAGTTTGCCAGCGGCCGCATGAATACCGGTTATAACCGTATTGATGCAGCAGCGCTGAGCAGCGGTATATACCTGCTGCAAATTATTGACGGCACTGAAATGAACACTGAAAAATTAGTAAAACAATAACCGCTTTAAGTTTCTTTTTGCTTACCTGTCCGATTACAAAAAAACTGCCCCGCATGGGGCAGTTCTTGTTTGTAAGAAAGGATGCTTACATTTGCTTTTTACAGATATGGAATATAATACAACAAGAAACCACCTCATTATCCGTGAATACGGAAGGCACATACAGAAGATGGTGGATCATCTTTTATCAATTGAAGACAAAAAACAGCGCCAGGACCAGGCACACCTGGTAATTGAACTCATGGGTTTCCTCAACCCCCATTTAAAAAATGTAGAAGACTTCCGGCATAAATTATGGGATCATTTGTTTTTGATTGCCGGTTTTAAATTAGACGTGGAGAGCCCCTATCCGATTCCCACAAGAGAAACGCTTAAGGCAAAACCCCAGCGGCTCAGTTATCCCAAGCGTTACCCCAGGTACAATCATCTCGGAAAGAATATTGAAATTGTTATTGATAAAGCGCTGGCAGAAGAAAATCCTGATAAAAAACAGGGGTTTGCCAATGCCATTGCTTATTACATGAAGCTGAGTTATAACAACTGGCATAAAGAAAATGTGCAGGATGATACCATACAGGCAGAACTGCAGGCCATTACCAAGGGTGAACTGGAGTTTAACAACCGGCCTTTTGTGCGCCAGTACCGGCCCAGTGATGATTTCAGGGATAACCGTGGCGGTGGTGGTAAATACAAAAAACATTTTCAGCAGCGTGGTGGCAGTGGTGGAAGAGATAACCGGAGCGGCGGCGGAAGAGACAACCGTAATGGCAGTGGCGGCGGAAAGTTTAAGAAAAGATATTAATAGCATCCGTGCAATTATAAATGATGAGGATATTGGGTTTGCTGTAACAGCGAACCCTTTTTCATTTTACATTGCAGCAGATTTGAGAACTTGTAATACCAACCAGACATTAAAACTGCCAAACCTTATTGTCATCCCGACGAAGGAGACACCTGCTGAACAATATTACTAATGACTAACAGTTCCCTCCTTCGTCGGGATGACAATACAACTTTAATGTAACTGGTATATATTTATTCCATCACCAACAATCTAATCACTTAACTCATGCATTCCTTTGAAGTAAGAGGCGGTAAAAAATTAAAGGGAGAAATTATTCCGCAGGGCGCCAAGAACGAAGCGCTGCAAATCATCAGTGCGGTATTGCTCACACCTGAAAAAGTAACGGTGACCAATATCCCGGATATTATTGATGTAAACCTGTTAATTGAACTGCTGGGTGAAATGAATGTGAAGATCGAACGGCCGCAACGGGATACCTGCATTTTTAAAGCAGATGATGTGGATGTGGATTATTTACACAGTGAAACTTATAAAAAGAAAAGCGGCAAACTGCGTGGAAGTGTAATGCTGGCAGGCCCTATGCTGGCACGTTATAAAAAAGCATTTATTCCCAAACCCGGCGGTGATAAAATAGGAAGAAGAAGAGTGGATACCCATATCATCGGTTTTCAAAAACTGGGAGCTGATTTTAATTATCATGCTGAAGATGGTTTTTTTCATTTAACCACCACCGGATTAAAAGGGGTTGATATGCTGCTGGATGAACCTTCTGTAACGGGCACGGCCAATCTGGTAATGGCGGCCTGCATGGCCCAAGGCATTACTCATATTTATAACGCTGCCTGTGAGCCATATATACAGCAGTTGTGTAAAATGCTCAACGCCATGGGTGCAAAGATCAGTGGTATTGGAAGTAACCTGTTAACCATTGAAGGTGTGTCATCACTGGGCGGCGCCACACACCGTATTTTACCGGATATGATTGAAGTGGGTTCCTTTATTGGTTTGGCAGCTATGACGCAGAGTGATATCACCATTAAAGATGCAGGTATTGAACACCTTGGAATTATTCCTGAAAAATTCAGGCAGTTGGGTATTGAACTGAATTTTAAAGGCGATGATATTCATATACCGGAACAGGAGCTGTATGAAATACAACGTTATTTTGATGGCGGTGTGCTTACGGTGTATGACCATCCCTGGCCGGGTTTTACACCGGATTTACTGAGTATTGTTCTGGTAACTGCTATACAGGCCAAAGGAAGCGTACTCATTCACCAGAAAATGTTTGAAAGCCGTTTGTTTTTTACCGATAAGCTGATTGATATGGGCGCACAAATTATTTTGTGTGATCCGCACCGTGCCGTGGTGATTGGTTTGGAACGGGAACAGCAACTGAGAGGGATTACCATGAGCAGCCCTGATATACGTGCCGGGCAGGCATTACTCATTGCTGCATTAAGTGCAGAAGGTAAAAGTATTATTCAAAACATTGAGCAGATTGACAGGGGCTATCAATACATTGACGAGCGATTGCGGAAGTTAGGGGCTGATATTAAACGTATAGAAGCCTGAGAATTTATGGATGGCCTGATTTTGCTCTGTAGATGGGGCGGGTATGGTGGTGAAGGGGGAGTTCGGGTTCGATATTTAATTTTCAGCTTTAGTTCATAACTTCAATAACACATCTTTACTCAGCAGCAGTTACGGACTAACAACTTTCAAATACCATCACATCACAAGGTCGTAGCTGTTGTGTGTAACTTTACCAGATCCTGAAATATGAATAGCTTTTCCAATATAGGTTTTCCCGTTGAGACAGAAGACGAATTTCAAACATTAGTTAAGTTTTGTTTTGATAATGGGCAATATATTAAATGCTCTGACGGAGAGCATATTATGTTTATTCAGACAAATCAGGAGCAGAACTTTATGGTCGATTGAATAAGCAGGATGAGATAATTGGAATGAACCCTCATTTTAATGGAAAAAGTAAAAGGAATTTTTTTTTAACAAGAACATATTCAAGACCAGAAAGCGAATTAGACGGCGCATTTCATTGTTGGGCTGACCCTGAAAATGAAAACGAACCGGAAAGCGGAGCCTACCCCTTTGTATTTGACGTTCCTAACTTTAAACCAATTGCAGAAATACATTATCCCAAAGACTATCAAATACAGCTTTCTGCATTTGCCCGGGAAATAAATATTTACAATGATGAACAAGCATTTTCAGAAAAAAAATTCAATAGGTGACTGAGAAAACGATTTGAAGCTTGCTTCACAATCTTTTATACCAGACGGACTTTTTAATGAGAAAGAAAACAGTTTACCACAAGCCACCTGATTTTTTGCAGGAATAATTAAAGAGCGGGAACTCTTATCAAAGGGAAAAACAAAAGAAAATTTTTATTGGCTGCTTATTGAACCATTGGGAGGAGAAGTTGACATAGTATTTGACACCAAACTTGCTAATAAAGAACCCCGCATCGGAGGTGTTGCTCAAGGAGTATGTTGGTTAAGCGGCAAACTAAATGATCCACCTTTTCAAGACGAAATGATTGAAACACAAAAATCATTTTGGCAAAAGCTTTTTGGCTGACAGAAAAAAGCTGCACAGAACACGGGGTTCCTGCGTATTGATATGACACAGAATTAACCGCTTATATCAGGCTTTGTACAATTGAGGCGCACCGTTGAAAGAGTCACCGGTATTACAACCCAATCGGCAGTTTCACCAGTTCATCATCCCATGCCATTACAAGATTAAAAAGCTTATCACTCACTTTTTCAAACACAATGGTAAAGGCTTCGTTCAATTCTGTCTGGCGGGTTACGGTGCAGTCAACACGCACCACATCTTTTTTGGCATTATAATTAAAAGCGCCCCAAATATCAGTTTCGGTGTTTAAGATCAGCGTCCATTTGTCCTGGTTTTCCAATGCATACAATGTATAGCGTCCTTTCTTAATGGTTTTGCCGCCCATTTTTACATCCCTGAAAAATTCAATCTCCGTTGCTTCATTGGCGCCGAGGCGCCACACTTTACCATCTTCCACCAGCTCACCAAACACTTTGCGTCCGTTTTTTTGCGGCCGGCTGTAAATAACCCTTGCCACCAATGGCTCCGCTGTTTTATTGGGCTGTATGCGCAGGATGGGATAATTCACCGGGTAATAACTCATATCCATGGGCGATTTATCCAGCGGCGGAAACTTACTTCCGTTTTGCGCATTAACAGTTACAAGTGCAAAGAGGAACAGGCTGCAAAGGGTCAAATGTTTCATTCTTAATTTTTTTAGCTGAGCAAATTTAGAGAAATACGTTTATAAGCAGACGATGTTACAGCAGCAGCAGGTTTGCTGCAGACCCGCAAACATTTAACAGGCTGCTTGTTGCCGTATCAAAATCCTGCTGCTTTTAATCATCATGAGTACTGCCATTCAGCAGCTTTCAGTAACTTTCTGCCGGCTATTATTGCACATATTGTGTTTTATGTATAAAGAAATTTTATATCAAACTGCTGCAGAAGCATTATCTGTTATCCAAAGCAACCAGCGGGTGTTTGTACACGGCAGCGCCCAAACACCTTTATTCCTGTTAAGAGAACTGGCAAAACAGGCGCCCCGTTTGCAAAATGTAGAACTCACTTTTATTACCGTGCAGGGCGATATCACAATTGATAAACCGGAGTATGAAGGCATCTTCAACATCAACTGCATGTTTGTGAGCGAAAGTATTCGCAAAGCAGTGAATGAAGGCCGTGCTGACTTTATTCCTGTATTCCTCAGCGACATCCCTGATTTATTTAAGAAGGGTTATTTGCCCATTGATGTGGCGCTGGTGCAGGTATCACCGCCCGATGCACATGGCTACTGCTCACTCGGTGTGAGTGTGGATATTGCACGAAGCGCTGTAAACACGGCCAAACATATTATTGCACAGGTAAATCCCAGTGTGCCCCGCACGCATGGCGACAGCCTGATACATGTGGAGCGTATTGATTGTTTTGTGTATTGTGAAGATGCATTGCCCGAAGTGGATTATGGAAGTAAGGTGGATGCTGATGAATTACAGATTGGAAAATACATTGCTGAAATGATTGATGATGGCAGTACACTGCAAATGGGGATCGGCACCATTCCGGATGCGGTATTGAAATCACTCACCAATCATAAAAATTTGGGTGTGCATACAGAAATGTGCAGTGATGGTATTATTGATTTGTTTGAACGGGATGTAATCAATAACACCCAAAAGAAAATCCATCCTTATAAAGCAGTAACCGGTTTTGCAGTGGGTACCAAAAAACTGTATGATTATGTAAATGATAACCCTGCTTTTGTTTTTTTGGATATTGATTATGTAAATAACCCTCATGTGATACGCCGCAATCCCAAAGTAATTGCCATTAACAGCGCTATTGAAGTGGATTTAACAGGGCAGGTATGTGCTGATAGTATCGGCACCATACAATACAGCGGTATTGGCGGGCAAATGGATTTTATGCGTGGCGCTGCCTTGAGCGAAGGCGGCAAACCCATTATTGCGCTTACTTCAAGAACAGCAAAAGGCGTGAACCGCATTACCCCTTTTTTAAAACAGGGAGCAGGTGTAGTAACCACAAGAGGACATATTCATTATGTGGTTACAGAATATGGCGTGGCCAGTTTGTATGGAAAAAATTTACGGCAACGTGCCAAAGCCTTAATGGATATTGCACATCCCGGTGACAGGGAAATGCTGGAGCGTGCCAGTTATGAACGGTTCAAACATTTTCCGGCTCATTATTGAGATGGAAATGAAATTCGTTTAAAAGATGGGTTTAACCTTCTTCATCAGAACCTTCATTCAATTCAGTGATCCTGCTCTTCACATACAAAAACAAATCAGGAAAAAAAAGATCATATTTTTTTTTCAGCTCCTCATAATATTCTTCAAACAAACGGAATGCAGTTTCACTTTCTGTTAAGTAGGCCGACCGCCGCACCACACCACCCAAACTTTTTTCAATTCCCCATCTTGAATGATAATGGTATAACCAGTCTTGCTGCTGCATATGAGGAAACATGCGTGCAAAACGTTCGGGGAAAACTGCCCGGTGGTGGTTTAATGTTTCATACGTGAAGCCGGCAAACACTTTTAATGATTCATGGGAGAAATGCTGAGTATCGGTTGCCAGGAAATGATCAAATACCACATCCACCAGCGCACCTGCATACAAACGGTAATCGCTCCTGAAAACTTCTTTGGCCTCTTTGATCACCGCATGTTCATCAGTAAACGTATCAATAGCACGGTGCAATGCAATTCCTTTTTGTATTCCCTGCGGATAATCAAATTTCTTTTTGCCTTTTACAAAATCGCTGATCATATTGCCCACAAGCAGCTCAGGTTTATTGAAAGAGAGGTATGCATGAGCCAGGTAGTTCATCATCACAAGTTCGTACAAAAAACCGTTCATCATCACTGTATCCTGTATTTGACAATGATGAACAAATTTTCTGAGACCTTTAAGGTTTCACCAAATCCTTTGCTGTAAAGGGGTTAGACAGAGAGCTCTTTGATGTTGCATGCCGTTGCTTACCTCTCATCACTGATTATTTTATTTTAACATCCGCTGATGCGGAATTACTTGCAAAGCGGTGTAACAAAAAATAGCTTTGATCCGTCAAACAGACAATCATTCACTATTAAACCTTATTTATCATGAAAAAAATGTTTGTATTACTGCTGGCTGCTGCCATTACAGCCACCTCATGGGCAACTCCTTCAAAAAGCCCCGTTTCAGAAAAAGTGTTAAATGCCTTTGCTTCAGAATTTAAAAATGTAACCGATGCAAGATGGGCAAGCGCTGAAGATTTTTACATTGTAACCTTTACGCTTAATAAGGAAACTTACAAAGCCTGGTTTACTGATGAAGGTGGTATGGAAGCCCTGCAGCGCAATGTAACACTTGCACAAATGAATGTGCTCTCAGCTAAAGCAGCCGAAGAGCTGAAACAAAAAGGCGAACTGGTTTCTATTGTGGAAGTAAACCAAAAAGGAGAGTTGTATTATGTTGTAACAACTGATGATGCAAAAATGGTTTCCACTTACAAAGTGCAAATTGACGGTACCATATCCAAACTCTCAAGGAAAAAGAAGTGAGCGCCGGTAATGGTTGTTTTGGATAAGTCCTTTGCTGATTGCAGCGGGTTTTTTTAATTCCATGTTCTGCCAAACACTTTTTGGAGCAATTGCGTTGTTCTTGCTTCAGCTTTGGTGCGGATGACGGTTTCCTGCTCTGCAATTTTATTAAACATGGCATTGGTTACCACACCTGCCAGCAGGTTATCAATATTCAAATTAAGATTTGCTTTATTGCCCAGCGCCAGTTTTGCCGGACCAATTAACCGGTTCCATTCATCAGCAATTTTATATTCGTTGAGTGAAGTGCGCATGATGGGTGTAACGGCAGTGCGCAGGCTGTCGCCCACTGTGGCACGTAAATAATCTGTTGCTGCAGTGCCGCCATTTTTTACAATGTTAATGGCATCACGTATGTTCATACGTTTAATACCGCTGATGAAAATGGGAATAGAGTTGGTTGCTGTTTGTGTGGCGGCGTTTGTAATTGTGCCGGAAAAACGTTCCACTTCATTGCTCAAACCCAGTTGCTGAAGTGTTTGCAAAACCTTACTCAGTTCCTGTGGCAGCACCGCATCCATCAGCATATTTTTATTGATGAGGGCATTGCCATTACTGGCGCCAATGGTGAGCATTTCTTTAATGGCATTGATGGCATCCCGTTCGCTGAGGATGTTTGCGGCTGCGTTTTGCAGTGTGGTGCAACTGTACAGAAAGAGTGTACAGTTAAGCAACAGGAGCGCTGTAATTTTTTTCATGTGTTTATTTTCATTTTTTTGCCACTACTTGTACCGAACCATTCGGGATAGTAAGCCTATAATCATTGCTTATGGTAGGCATTGTTTATGGCATTTCATGAAGCAATCTTTTTCTATTGACGAAAGTTACAGCAGATAGTTGGTTGCTCATGGAAAATAATTTGCAGAAGGGCTGCCTGATTGAAGCGGAAATGAGGAAGCCTCCCGCCTTAAAAGCGGGACGGCTGACGAGTTGCAGCGAAAAGCAGGAACACAGATGCTGTTGGTAATACAGCCCAAAGCCCCAATGCTTTTAATATAAATTTTCATCTCCAAATTCTTAACAGCAGCATCATTCAAGTTTTATTTCAATCCATTACTTTTGCAGCTCTTTTCCGCCTGCGTAGTAAACTACGGCGGATGAAACGCAAAGTCTCCCGACGCTTACGGCCGGGATCAGAAGGCGGTCACTTTTAAAATTTATAAAATGAACAAAGGACCCGTTTCAAATTTCATTCAGCATCATTACCGTCATTTCAACGCTGCAGCATTAATGGATGCGGCCAAGGGTTATGAAACACATCTCAATGAAGGTGGAAAGATGATGATTACACTGGCAGGCGCCATGAGTACTGCTGAGCTTGGTATTTCACTGGCCGAAATGATTCGCCAGGATAAAGTACACATCATCAGTTGCACCGGCGCTAATTTAGAAGAAGATGTAATGAACCTGGTTGCACACAGTCATTACAAACGTGTACCCAACTATCGTGACTTAACTCCGCAGGATGAGTGGGATTTATTAGAGAATCATTACAACCGTGTAACGGATACCTGTATTCCTGAAGAAGAAGCATTCCGCCGTTTGCAAAAACATTTGCATCGTCAATGGAAAGAGGCAGAAGCAAAAGGAGAACGTTATTTTCCGCATGAATTTTTATACAAGACTGTTTTGAGCGGTGATTTAAACCCGTATTATGAAATTGATCCTAAAGACAGTTGGGTAGTGGCCGCTGCTGAAAAAAATATTCCCATTGTTTGTCCGGGTTGGGAAGACAGTACTACAGGAAATATTTTTGCAAGCTATGTTATTAAAAATGAACTGCAGGCAAGCACGGTAAAGAGTGGTATTGAATATATGGTGTGGCTGGCCGATTGGTACAGAAATAATTCAAGTGGTAAAGGTGTTGGTTTTTTCCAGATTGGTGGCGGCATCGCAGGTGATTTTCCTATTTGTGTTGTGCCGATGATGTACCAGGATTTGGAGTGGCATGATGTTCCGTTCTGGAGTTATTTCTGCCAGATAAGTGATTCAACAACTTCATTTGGTTCTTACAGCGGCGCCGTGCCCAATGAAAAAATCACATGGGGCAAACTGGATATCAATACACCCAGGTTTATTGTAGAAAGTGATGCCACCATTGTGGCGCCGCTGATTTTTGCATGGATACTGGGTTGGTGATGAATAAAAGAATGAATAATTGAAGGTGATGTTTACAAGCATCACCTTTTTTAATTAAGCAGTTTAATTTCTTCTTTTACTTTCTTAATATCATTGGCATACCTGTAAGCCGCCATTTTTCAGCGACAGTCTTCGGTTTCAACAGCTTTCTAACACAGTATCTTGACAGAGAGTATTTTTACTTAAATTTACACCACATCATAACAGTTTGACAATGGAGCTATTTGGTACAGATAATCACAAAATCATTCACAGCGACGCTTTAGAAGCGTTACGGACACAGGTAGCAGACAACTCTGTTGACCTTATTTTCGCTGACCCACCCTATAATATTGGCAAAAACTTTAACGGACATATAGAAAAATGGAAAACAGAAGAAGCCTATTTAGAATGGTGCTACCAATGGCTTGACCTATGTATCCAAAAGCTAAAACCTAATGGCAGTTTTTATGTAATGACTGCAACACAGTTCATGCCTTATTTTGACATTTACCTTCGTAAAAAATTAAATATTTTATCACGGGTAGTCTGGTCTTATGACAGTTCAGGTGTTCAGGCAAAAAAGTATTTCGGCTCAATGTATGAGCCAATTCTTTTTTGCGTAAAAGATAAAGACAATTATACTTTTAATGCAACCGAGATTTTAGTTGACGCAAAGACTGGCTCGAAAAGAAAATTAATTGACTATCGTAAAGCTGTTCCGACTGTTTATAATTCTGAAAAAGTTCCAGGCAATGTTTGGGAATTTGCAAGGGTTAGATACAGAATGGATGAATATGAAAATCACCCAACTCAAAAACCTATTGCCTTACTTGAACGAATAATTAAGGCAAGTTCAAATAAAGGAGATGTAGTGATGGACCCCTTCTCTGGAACATTCACAACCTGCTTTGTTGCAAAAGAACTTGAAAGAAACTCCATAGGGATTGAACTGCAGGATGAGTATGTAAAAATTGGCTTACGCAGATTGCAATTAGCAAACGAATACAAAGGTGAAAAACTTCAAAAGGAAATCCGCACTTTTGAGAGTGGCAAAATTGCTACCATTCATAACTTAAAACTATTTGAAGAGCCTAATGCAACATACATTCACAGCAAACATTAAATCAGTCCTACAAAAGCATTTTGGCAAAGATGCGGATGAAGTATTTGATAAAAGCCAGCTAATTCAATACATAAATCTCAAAACCCGTTCAGCAAACAAAGGTTCAAAAGCCCGTTCAGGTTTCGCTAACCTGTACGCAATCTATGTAATCATTGAAGATTATATTGAAAAGGGATTTAATAAGGGTGGCAAATATGCAAAATATGATGGCGCAATATTCAGCCATCTATTCAAAAGACAAAGAGAGCTTCCTTTTGGCGGAAGTTTACAAAATCATGCCTTCAACAACAGGATGAATTCAGAGTTTCAAAAATACTTTCCTAACACCGAGTTTATTCCAATCCTTAGAAATCTTGAAACAAACCGTTATTGGATTAATGAGAATTTGCTAAAAGCGAAGGTTGGTAAAACAACTTATAACCTTGCCGCAGCAATAATTGAAATCATTGACGAGTATTCAAAGACAAAACAAGATGCCTTTCAAAGATTCATCAAGGCATGTGAAGAACTTCAAAAAATTGAAGGCAAGAAACCAGCAAAAGTAATTGAATTTATTAGCGGACTGCTTGCTCCAAATGTTGATGCAAGATTATTTGAAATTGTAAGCTATTCAATTCTCAAGTTTTATTACCATGACCAAACTATTATTTGGGGCTATGACATGGACAGCCTCAACAAGGAAAATTTAAAACTATACAAGACAGGAAGAACAAATGCAAATGATGGCGGCATTGACTTTGTTATGCGTCCATTGGGACGGTTCTTTCAAGTAACAGAAACACTTGACTTCAAAAAGTATTTCCTTGACATAGATAAGATTCAGAAATACCCAATAACATTTGTAATAAAATCAGATGAGAATGCAAAAGACATTCTTGCTAAAATAAAAGCCAATGCGACCAAAACATATGTGGTTACCGCTATAGTTGACAAATACATGAATTGCATTGAAGAAGTAATAAACATTCCGACACTGAATGAAAGATTCAAAGACGCAATAAAAATGGGTTGCCTCAACAACATCCTTGACGAGGTAATAACTCAAAGTAAAGTTGAATTCGACTATACAGACACAGACGAAATTGAGGACGAGGAATAAAACGGCGGCTTACATTGGGTTTGCTGCTATGCTGGCTGACGAATAAATCCTCATCATTTTATCGCTATCAGCATTAGTCCGGGCTCGACGTTCAATGTTCAGCTTTTTATTGTTAACTTCAACTTCGGTTTTTCAATCAGCAGCGGTTCCGGGCCGGACATTATAAAATACCAGCACAGCAGCAAGCCCTGCCCGTAAGATGAAATATGAAGATAAACAAGTACCGCTTTAAAAATCCATCCGCTGAATAATGCAGCTGGCCCGCTGATAATAACGGTGAGTACAAAATATAAGATAACCAGTATAACAGCGCCAATTACCGCTGCCAATTCATTTTTTAAAGAAAGAAATGCAAGGCCTGTGTATAGTAATGGAAACAAGATGGAGCCCAGGATGGTATAACTATCTGCGTTGCCCCTTACCGCCATTGCAATACAATCTGCAATCAAAAACATAAGCCCGGTAATAAGCAGGTTGTTGCGGCGTTTTTTGTGATAAATAGCAAGCAGCTCCATTTGTGTTTCTTTGTAACCTTCGTATGGCTCCAGCAGGTTTTGTTGCTCCATAGTGAATTATTGTATTTAAAAATAAGGCATGAAACCCGAATACAGAAATTGCAGTTATATTTTTTACCTTGTAGTAAAATCAGGAATATGAAACATCTTATCTTCTTTTTCACTTTTGTGTTCACCGCTATGCAAACTGATGCACAGATTGATACTTCTAAAAAACTGATACAGTTAAAACCGGTTTACCAGATGCAGCGAACGTTTCAAACCATTCCTTCTCCTAAAGCGGTACTTGTAAGAAGCGATGCGTTTAAACTTAAAAATGAAATGATGCAGTTCAGGGATTCAATTGCAGTAACAAGAACGGAGCTAGACCGGCTGATAAAAGAAGTGGATACCAAATTAGACAACCTCAGCGCAATGGATGAAATGGAAAGCCTGCGTTTGCAAATGGCTATGGACAGACTGAGTAAAATGATGAGCACGCTCAGCAATCTCATGAGAAAAATGAGCGAAACACAACAAAACATTACTCAAAACTTAAAATAAAATAATGGACCATATCAGCAACATTCCCGTGCAGGAAATACGCCCCGGCTTTTTTGGAAAGATGATCCATGGTGAGAAAGGTACCGTAAGCATCTGGAATATTAAACAGGGCAGCGCTTTGCAAACACATGAGCACGTGCATGAACAAATCACTCATATTCTTGAAGGCGAGTTACAGATGAATATTGGCGGCGAAGATTTTTTGTTAACCACAGGTTGTTATCATGTAATTCCTTCTAACGTTCCGCACAATGCATTTGCAACAACGGATGTAAAGGTGATGGATTTTTTCAGCCCGGCAAGGGATGATTACAGGTAAGCTGTTTTTAAAAAGTAAACCGGCTGATTGTAGTTAGCAGAACCCCGTTTCCACAACTCTACATTTGCATTCATCTATGAACTGGTTTATTAAACTCATCACAGAACAAAGCATTCCGCAAACAGTCATTATTTATGGTGTGGTGATTGCATTGGGCATCTGGCTGGGTAAGCTCAAAATTTCTGGCATTTCTCTCGGTGTAACCTGGATATTGTTTCTCGGACTGATTATTTCTTATCTCGGCATTAACCTTAATCCCGAAACAGAACATTTTCTCAAAGAATTTGGATTGATTCTCTTTGTGTATTCCATCGGTTTGCAGGTGGGTCCGGGCTTTTTTTCATCACTTAAAAAAAATGCAGCGGTTACCAACGGACTGGCAGCAGGTGTTGTGGTACTTGGTGTACTCATCACTGTTTTATTTTTTGTTTTTACAAGTACTCCCATTACTGCATTAACCGGTGTAATGAGTGGCGCTGTTACCAATACACCCGGCCTGGGTGCAGCACAGGATGCAGCAAAGGATCTTCATATGGGAACAGATGCAGCATCTTTCGTTGCACTTGCATATGCTGTGGTATATCCCTTTGGTGTGTTTGCCATCATTCTTTCACTTGTTATTCTTAAAAAAATATTTCGTGTTGATCTGGAAAAAGAGCGGGAGCTGCACCGCAAACTGGATGTCATTAAAAGCAACCGCCCCGTATCAGTTCATTTACTGGTAAGCAATCCGCAGGTGGAAGGCAAACCACTGCGTACTATTTTTGATTTGCTCAAAGAACCAATTGTTGTATCACGCATGCTGCAAAATGGTGAAGTGATTACACCCACACCGCAAACAATCGTACATAAAGATGATGTATTACTGGTGGTGGCGCATAAAGATCAGATTGAAGTGCTGAAAATGATTATTGGCGAAGAAAGTGTTGTGAACTTAAAAGAAGCGCCGCAAAGCGAACTGATCTCACGCATTATTGTGGTAACACAGTCACAGGTAACCCATAAACGTTTGGGCGATTTGGCAGCATTGCATCAGCATGATTTTACATTAACACGTTTAAGCAGGGCAGGAGTTGAAATGGTACCGCATGGCGATATTGTTTTGCAGTTGGGCGATCATATTAAAGTAGTGGGTACAAGAGAAGGTGTGGAGCAGGTGGGCAAAGCGCTGGGTAATGAAATGAAGCGGCTGGATGTGCCTGATATTGCACCCATCTTTATTGGAATTGTAGCCGGTGTGCTGCTGGGAAGCATTCCGTTTTTTATATTGAATATGCCGGTGCCTGTAAAGATTGGTTTGGCAGGTGGTCCGTTAATCATTGCATTGTTACTGAGCCGCTATGGCAATAAAATTTATCTCAATCAATTTACTACGTACAGCGCTAATTTGATGTTGCGTGAACTGGGTATTGCATTGTTTCTGGCCAGTGTGGGTTTGAGCAGCGGACATAATCTGCACCAGGCGTTCAGTGGCGGTAATGCATGGATATGGATTGGAATGGGGTTGGCTATTACATTTATTCCTTTACTTACAATTGGTATGATTGCACATTTTGTTTTCCGTAAAACCTATTTTGAAGTATGCGGTTTACTTGCCGGTGCAAGTACTGATCCTCCGGCTCTTGCATTTGCCAATCAAATGGCAAAGAATGAAGTGGCTAATGTTACTTATGCTACAGTTTATCCCCTTACGATGATTTTAAGAATTATCGCTGCACAGTTGCTCATTTTGTTTTTTAGCAGGTGAGTAATTTGAAGAAAATAAAAAAGTGATTGCAGAAACTGCAATCACTTTTTTATATAAATAAACATTATTGTCCGACTAAATTATAAATAAAAAAGGGCAGTTCTTTAGAACCACCCATGATATTAGTTAAGTTTGAGTTACCACACAAAAACTTTACTAATGATGGATAAAGATAAAAATTTTGCCGGACAGCCGATACTCTCACAGATATTAAATGTGATAACCAGTTCTTTGATTAATAAAGCATGCAGAAAACACCAGTCGAACTTGTATTACAAAAAGCTGCCACTCCGTGCGCACTTGGTAAGCCTTTTGTATGGGGTGTTCAGTTATTGCAATGGCCTC
>JAIEQM010000004.1 GCA_019747705.1 Chitinophagaceae bacterium
AACCGCCGTACACGCAAGTACATACGGTGGTGTGAGAGGGCGGCAAAGTTTAATATCTTTGCCCCCTACTTTAATTTGGGTCTATTTTCGGGTCTACAAAAACCCGATTTTATGAAGAGCTTTACTTGTCTTTATCTCACTTTATACAGCTTGATAAATTAACTATACAAAAGTACAATTACTAATCATTTTAGTTGCATTTCCATTTAGATAAATATCCAAAAAAAAGCAGCCGTTTTTGCTGCTTTAAAGTGCATCCATCCGGGTCAGTATCAGCAGCACAACCACACTTGCAACTGCCGCAAAATAACACCACACGGAAATTATATCTTCGGCAAAATAAAATTTTGTTACCAGGTAAGAAACCAGGATAACAATGCCCAACAGTGGCATTCTTTTAACACCAGAAACAAAAGATGGTAATACCGTTGGTAAAAAATAAAACACACCGCTTATCCATGTAAGGGCGATTGGAAAATTCAACTGGTAATGTATATGGCCGGAATGTATAGTTGCCTGCACGGGGAAGATGAAAAGGCATACCGCAAGATATGCTGCAAGAACGCTTCCCATAACAGTTAACGCAAGCAAAATTTTTTTTCGCCCCTCATCTCTTTCCATTAACACCATTGAGAACGGTACCAGCACAGGCCAGACCACCTGTGCAAAAACGAGAAAGAGCTTTGTAGCAAAATCACGCCACAATGTATAATCTCCATTGGTGAGGGAAAGCCACACAAACCCTTCAGTAAATTGCTGTATTGAAAACAATAAAGGGATGGATGCAAACAGAATTTGCGAAGGCGCATTCACTTTTTTTAAAGCGGCCACTCCTGCTACCAGCAGAATAGCGCTTGCACTAAAACTTGCAACCGCAGAAAAACACATTTGTATGAATTTAGATGGTGAGTGCAGTTGTTGTTTAAAAAGAAAACTGCATTTGTAAAGGGACGGTTAATGTAACAGTGGAGGTATGATGATACAGGGAAGAAAGTATGACTGCTGTCAACTTTATGTTTTACAATTCTAAAGGTGAAAAAGGTTTTTTTGATAAAAGATATTTATTTTATACTTCGGCTCTTAACCTCATTCAAATTTTTCAGCAACAACCAACTGCTTGTAATGTTGCCTGCTGCAGGTAAAAAAAGCGTTGGCTGAGAATAGCCAGATGATGTTACAGATGTTACGGAAATTATTTTGTTGTAATTACCTGTTAAAAAAAGAAGAGCAACACCCTTGTTGTAATCATTACTTGCCTTTACCAATACCAGTCAATAAACTTATTTATCCTGTTTCTTTACAACTGTACTTGTGTCTGTTTCTCTTTACGAAAGTTTGTTTTAGCAGTAAGTAGTATGGCTCCAAAGCAAATGCAGCCCACCACAAACAGGATTACTGATCCTGCAAAGGGTAACAGCGATACAAGTTTCAACAGCACAAACAACCCAAATGCGGCAAAAACTAATTTCCAGTAACTCCATTGATACTTGTTACGGTTGTTTACCCAATTGGATGCAGTAACGGCAGCAATAACCGTTGCCAGCAGTAACGAAAAAATATAACCTGTGAGTAACAGTATGCCAACAGGTACGCCAATAACAGTTACCAATGCAACCAGGATAAGCACCGGCACACCAATAAAATAAAGAAAACCATAACCCAATGATTTGGCTGTATCAGTAAACACTGTATCAGCCGCTTTTTTCATAGTGGCAGAAAATAAATACTGTACCAGCAAAATCATGAGCAGTGCCATGCCAAGGTACCACAGTAAGAAAAGTACAGTAGCTCCACCTAAATAAAACCATTCCCCGGTTTGTATTTTTAAGGAAGAATCATAAATGGCTTTGCCGTTTTTCAGCGACTGTTTAAAATCAACGGCTCTTTTTTTATTCCAGTAGCGTACATCATTATTAAAAGAGGCGTTGTTACCAATAATAATTTTTCCGGCAGCCAGTACAGATTTACCTGTTACCGAACCATTTACTGTTATGGTGCCGCCACGGCAATCCATATCTTTTGCAACGGTACCATTCAGCACCAGCTTTCCAACTGCGCCTTTCAGTTCACCTGTTACGGTTCCATCAATGGTAACATCACCACCGCTTACCAGTAAACTGCCAATGCTTACACCTTTATCAAGAATTACAGTACCTCCGGTTATTACCAAATCACCGGCAATATTTTTAGTGATTTTGATGTTGCCTCCTGCACAACGCACATCATCTCCGGCAAAACCATTCAACGTTACATTACCCCCGGCCAGCAGAATATCATTCATAACAGAATCATTGATAATAACAGTTCCGCCTGCAACAATTAAATCGCCATGAATAACTGCATTAACAGTAACCGTTCCCCCGGCAATGTACAGGTCTTCATAAACAGGGCTGGTTATGGTTACATTATTGCCATACTCAATTCTTAAGGCTTGTGCCTGTAAGAACAGGCATGCAATCAAACTCATCAATATCATCTTTTTCATAAGCTTATTTTTAAATATTCATCAATTCTTTATCTCTTCTTTTATACAACCCGGTAAGTGTGCCAAAGGCAAGTATGTGATTGCTCATTGCTTTTTCCAGCTCATTCTTTTTTGAACCTGGTTTCAAATCAAGTAAAGTATCCAGTGCATATACTTTAAAAAAATACCTGTGTGTGCCGGAAGGCGGACAGGGGCCGCCATATTTATACTGCTGAAAGTCATTGGTGCCTTCAACCCCATGCACTTCATTTTCTTTTATGTGGTGTGTAACGGGTATATTCCAAACCAGCCAGTGCACCCAGGTGTTTACCGGTGCATCGGGGTCATCAACAATCAATGCAAGACATTTTGTTTCTTCAGGAATATCTTCAATATCCAGCGGAGGGTTTATATTTTTTCCATCGCATGTATAGGCAACAGGAATCAGTTCACGCTCTTTAAAAGCAGCGCTTGTAATTTTCAATAAGCGGTAATCAATTTCTTTAGCTTCATGTTTCATGGCATTTCTTATTAAGGTCCTTCGCCCGGTTCGGGGTTTTCATAAGGCGGTGTTTCAAATTCTTCTTCTTCACCGGGAATGATATCAGTGTCTTCCTTTGCAATGCCTTTAGGTTCCTCCGGCTCAGGTGCCGGTTTGTGCAAATGATTTTGTTCAGAACCGCTGGTCATTTCTTTTTTATCTTTTGGTTCCATACGAACTTGTTTGTTGATCAATCAATATTTTTTCTTTAACTCTTTACTATCAGAGTTCAGGAATCATCTGACAGAAGTGTAACTGCAACATCAAACAATATTTCTTTCTTTTGTCTTCACACACCAAACGGAAATGTTTCCGGCACCTGGTGTCCGTCTGGTTTTACATGCAAAGGGTGCAACGGCCATGTTTCATTCAGGTAAACAAATGCATCATAACGCAACGGTAAAATGCTGGGTACATAATTTCCGTATTTTTCATATTGCTGATTATATACAACACCCACTGCACGGTGCCCTATATGATTTTCCATAAACATATCATCGTTTATAAAATCATTCATCAGTAATAATTTATTTTCGCTGCCTGCTTTATGCAGCAAATACTCCCAGCTGGCTTCTCTTGCTTCCGGCAACATCATTTGCTGCAGGGGTGCACCCCAGTTGCGGCCTGCGGTTACCATCCCTTTATAAGAACCGAAACCAACAAGCGCCACATCATGGTCATGATGTTCTATTCTTGCAAGCTCTCCAATATTGTACATCCCTTCATCCACCATATCTGTTGCACGTGCATCACCAATGTGTGTGTTATGTGCCCACACAATTGCTTTTGAATGTTCACCATGAAATTGCAGCAGCCTGTTAAGTGTATCGGCCATGTGCCTGTCACGAATATTCCAGCTATGCGGGCCGCCTTCAATCATGGCACGGTAATATTTTTCTGCATTCACAGTAATATGTGCATTTTGTTCTGCGCTGAAAACATTTTCATAATCTGTATTATAAGTTGGCAGTTTGGTTTGTATTTCTTTTAATAAATCAATCACTTCGTTTTTACATAAGTCGGATACAAATTGCGAAGCCCTTGCATAGGCTTTACCTTCATCACCGGCATAAGGTTCAAAACAATGAAACGCTTCCTCTGCAACTTTCAATGCTGCAGGGTCGGTTTTTTGAAGGTATTGCATAATGCTCTGCATACTTTCCCACAGGCTGTACACATCCAATCCATAAAAACCAACACGTTTATCAGCAGGTGTATTTTCATTGTACTGCTGCATCCAGTCAGCAAGCGCTACTATTTCCCAGTTGGCCCACATCCAGGTTGGCCAGCGGTTAAACGCATTTAATACATGGTAGGCGCTTTTATTTTCAATATCATATCCCTTTACAAAACGGTTGAGGCGGTAACAATCGGGCCAGTCGCCTTCCACTGCAATAAAGTTGAAACCTTTCTCTTCAATCAAACGTTTGGAAATGTGTTTTCGCCAGGTATAATACTCATGCGTGCCATGGCTTGCTTCTCCCAGCATTACAATACGTGCATCACCTATACGGTCAAACAATGGTTTTAAATCTGCTTTGCTGTGCAGTGGAATTGATTTTTGTTTGATGGTGTTTACCGCTTCATTCTCATCAAACGCCACTTCTTTAGTAAAATAATGCCGCATAGTAACTAATTTGAAAAATTCATTCAAGCTCTCATTCCAGGACATTTGTATTGTAAGGCAACTCAAAGGAACTGTATTGATGCACAGGTAACAATGAGTGGTATCAAAGTTCTGTTTGACCTGAGTCATTCATTACAGCCAGCCTTATAGAATAGATTTGTTTGAGAAAAAAAAACATTATGAATACTACTTCCCCAACCATCAGCACACTTAAAGATTTGCTGATTTGTAATTACCGCAGGTTTGCCAGTGCAGAAGCTGAGTTAAAAAACAGTTTGCCGCAATGGATAAATCATGCAGGTTCGTTAAAGCTTAAAACGGTATTGCAGAAATATCATGATTATGCTGAGGAGCATTTACAGAAACTGCAGGGCATGTTTACAGAAGAAGAAGTAAACTCACTCAGTTGCAGTAACCGTGTAATGCTGGCGTTTATTGAAGAAACCAATGAAAAGATTTCTTATTGTGCTGATACAGAAGTGAAAGATGCCTGTCTGCTGGCGGGCATACAAAGCATAAATCATTTCAAAATAAGTATTTACGGAACGGCTGCTGCTTTTGCCAATGCATTGGGTATGGAACATATTGCTGCCGTTTTTCATGAAGCAGAAGTAAATGAAAAACAGATTGATGACCGGCTTTCACAACTGGCCGGGCATGAAATCAATAACAGGGCAAAAACGCCCATTGTATTAACACAGTAAATCAATTTTATGGAATTCAGATTTAATGATGAAGTAACGGTACAGGCGAAGGATGTATTATTGCAGGGGGAGCTGATTGTTCCGCTGCATGCAAATGCAGTTATTATTTTTTCGCACGGAAGCGGAAGCAGCAGGTTAAGCTCACGCAATAAAATGGTGGCACGCTACCTCAATGAAAAAAAATTCGGTACGCTGCTGTTTGATTTACTAACCCCTGCTGAAGAAAAAATTTACGACAAACGTTTTGATATTGCCCTGCTCACAGAAAGGCTGATAAATGCAACAAAATGGATTGAAAAGCATCCCGCCGTAAAACAATGCAGCCTTGGATATTTTGGCGCCAGCACGGGAGCAGCAGCCACATTAAATGCTGCAGCAGCATTGCCGCAAATTGCAGCAGTTGTTTCAAGAGGCGGAAGACCAGATTTGGCAATGGAACAATTATCAAAAGTAGAAGCGGCTGTTCTCCTGATTGTTGGAAGTTATGATTTTGAAGTAATAAAATTAAATCACACTGCCTTTAAACAATTGCACTGCGAAAGAGAACTGGAGATTGTACACGGCGCCTCACATCTCTTTGAAGAAGCAGGTACAATGGAGAAGGTTTGTGAACTGGCGGCCGGGTGGTTTGAAAAACATTTGCAACCCATTACAGTATAACACCATGCTGGGAATATTAAACGATAATCAGATTGAAGATGTACTCAAACGGGGAATCATCGGACGCATTGGCTGTTATTCCGATGGTGTTACATATGTAGTGCCTGTAACTTATGTGTATGATGGTGAATACCTATACGGACATACTACTGAGGGTATGAAGATTACAATGATGCGGAATAACCCGGAAGTATGTTTTGAAGTAGATGAAATGCAAAATATGTCTAACTGGCAAAGTGTGATTGCCTGGGGAAATTTTGAAGAAGTAACTGATGCGGAGGCAAAGCATAAAGCCATGCAAAAATTAATTGAACGGGTGATGCCATTGATGACAAGTGAAACAGCGCAGCCAACACATGGGCTTACTATGCATGCAAAGGATACGGGATATAAGCAGACTGTTGTTTACAGAATCAAAGTAAATAAGAAAACCGGAAGGTTTGAGAAAAGATAAGCTGGCTTTAAAGCTAAAGCAGACAGGATTTTTCAGGTGCTTTTATGTAATAGAAATAGGGATAAGAAAAAAATGAATTTCTGCAGTCAGCAGGTGTAACAATTAAAATAAATGATATGCTGGGCGAATTAAACAATACACAAATCAGTAATATCCTTTCAAGCCAGGCGCTTGGAAGACTGGCCTGTACCGATGGCGAGCATCCTTACATTGTTCCTGTAACCTATACTTATGACGGCAACTATATTTATAGCCAAACAAATGAAGGAACAAAACTGAAAATGCTGCGAAGAAATCCGAATGTATGTTTTGAAGTGGATGTAATGATGGATATGCGCAACTGGCAGAGTGTGCTGGTGTACGGTCAATTTGAAGAACTGGCCAATGAAGAAGCAGAAGAAGCCAGGAAAATTCTTTTTGATAAGGTGTACTCGCTGGCAACAAGCAGTACTGTTCATGCTTATGAACATGGGGTAAACGGAAAAACAGCAGTGGATGACAGCACAAGGGTGAAGCATGTTATGTACCGTATCAAAATTAAAAAAGTAACGGGCCGTTTTGAAAAACAGTAAAACAGTTTTATGTTTCAAAACCGAACAGAAGCCGGTTTGCTGCTGGCTGAAAAATTAAAAAAGTATAAAAATGCACAGGGTGTGGTATTAGCTGTGCCAAGAGGTGGTGTGCCTGTTGCTTATGAAGTGGCAAAAATGCTGGGACTGCCTTTGGAAATAATACTTACAAAAAAAATTGGTCACCCTGTTAATAAAGAATATGCTATTGGCGCTGCCAGCCTCACCGATTATTTTGTAATACCGCACAACAATGTAAGTGATGAATACATTGATGCAGAAGTGGAACGCATACGCACCAGGTTAAAAGATATGTATCAAAAATTCATGGGCGATACAGAACCGCTGAACCCTGAAGGAAAAACAGTAATCGTTATTGATGATGGTATTGCCACCGGTAATACATTACTGGGTACAGTAAATGTGTTACGCAAAAGTAAACCTGCTAAAATAATCATTGCAGTACCCGTGGCATCTCAAAACGCTGTAAAAAAACTGGCAACAGAAGTGGATGAGGTGATTGCCGTGCTGGTGCCTGAAAACTTTTACGGTGTGGGCGCTTTTTATGAAGATTTTACACAGGTAACGGATGATGAAGTAATGTACTACTTAGATAAATTCAGGGAACTGAAGATGGCAGGATAATTCACAATTAAAAATAATAATATGGAAAACAATCAATCATTTGAAACACTTGCTGCACATATTGCACAGGATGCTTCTGTAAAAAATGTATATGGCGAACCCGTAGTAACACAGGGCAAAACCATTATACCTGTTGCTAAAATTGTAATGGGCATGGGTGGAGGTTTTGGCAAAAAACTCAGGAGTAACGAAAGCGAAACCGATTCAACAAAAGCAAATGGAGACGGAGCAGCCGGAAGTGGCGGTGGTGGCGGAGCTGTTGCAACACCACAGGGCGTGTTTGAAATTACTGAAAAGCATACCCGGTTTATACCTGCCAATGGAGCGAAATATTTTATTGCCGGTGGAATTTTGGGAGCCCTTGCAGGCAGCTTGTTGCTGCGCAGAAGAGCAACAACTGCTGATAAGAAGTAAGATTCTTTGCTGCTCCTGCTGAAGAATGTTTCATTGTGTTGTTTAAACAAGAATAAAAGAAGGCATTATTATTCATAAGAAAGAAAAACTATTTTTTAACCTTTAAAAAGTAAGATGATGAAAACCGATATTCAAATTCAAAAAGATGTGATGGACGAATTGAGATGGCAACCTTATCTCAACGCATCTGAAATTGGCGTGGCAGTTAAAAATGGCATTGTAACATTATCAGGAATGGTGGATACCTATGCCAGGAAATTAAATGCTGAAAAGGCGGCTAAAAAAGTGGCAGGTGTAAAAGCAGTGGCTGAAGATATACAAGTGGGTATTTCTCCCGGCTACAGAAAAACAGATGCAGAAATTGCTGAGGCAATTTTAAATGCATTGCAATGGCATACGGCCGTACAGGAAGAAAAAATAAAAGTAAAAGTGGAAGACGGCCATGTAAAACTGGAAGGCGAAGTGGAATGGGAATACCAGCGCCGCAGCGCCCAGTCTGCTATTGAACATTTGGCAGGTATTCGTTCAGTATTAAACCTCATTACGCTGAAAACAAAAATTACCGCATCAGATATTCAGCAAAAAATCAGTTCTGCCTTTCACCGCAGCGCCACTCTTGATGCCGGAAAGATTACTGCAGAAGTGAGCGGAAGTAAAGTAACACTTAAAGGAACTGTACGTTCTTTTGCTGAGAAAGAAGATGCAGAAGTGGCAGCATGGAATGCACCCGGTGTAACAGCGGTTGACAGCAGGATTGAAATCAACATCCCTGAATATGCGTTTGAAGAATAAAATCATGCACCATTATTTCCTTATCCATCAGTTATTTAAACGGAAGCTGTTTCAATAGAAATATTGAAACAGCTTTTACAAAAGCAAATTTTATTTAAGTAAAAGAATATTTGTTTATGGCTGTTCTTATTTTCTTTATAGCTCATTGGTTTTTATCTTTATTCTCCCAAACGTTTTTCTATCACAGGTACGCATCTCATGGAGCTTTTACCATGAGTAAAAGCCGGGAACGTTTCTTTTACATTTTTTCATATATCGTTCAGGGTTCCTCTTACATGAGCCCAAGGGCTTATGCCATTATGCACCGCATGCATCATGCCTATACGGATACAGAGAAAGACCCTCATTCCCCAAAGTTTCAAAAAAATGTAATTGAAATGATGATGCGTACCAATAAAATTTATATGGGCATTTATAAAGGAACTTATCAACCTGATGAAAAATTTATGAAAAACGTTCCCGACTGGCCGGCATTTGATAAATGGGCACTTACATGGACATCATCTGTTTTCTGGAGTCTTCTTTACATAGCATTTTATATATTTTTTGCAACAGCCTGGTGGATGTATTTTTTAATACCCATACATATTTTAATGGGCCCTGTGCATGGCACCATTGTTAACTGGTTTGCACATAAATACGGGTACACCAATTTTAAAATGAATAACACTTCCAAAAATTTATTGCCGGTAGATTTTCTGATGCTTGGAGAATCCTATCACAACAATCATCATAAGTACCCGGCCAGTATAAATTTTGGCGGGGTAAGATGGCATGAGATTGACCCTGTGTACCCCGTTATCCGTTTTTTGAATTGGCTTGGAATTGTTCATATCAAAAGCACTTCACTCAAAAAAGTTGAAGTGGAATTTTAATGTGGGCAAATCATAGCCAGAATTTATAAAGCAGTTTTTGGCAAACGCCATCTTTTTAAACCGGGCAGACTGTCAACCGCTCTGTTAATTACACTTTGCTCCATTTTCATTTTTTCCATCTGCTGCTTCACTAATATTTTCATTTCAGCCAGTGTAATGTTGGGGTTTGTAAATGCCCCGTTTTGGTAGCAATAAACACAATACTCATTGTTTTTTTTGCCATCTTTTTCAGTGCCAAGTAATTCCGGTTTGTCGAGCGGCATGCTGCAGCTCTGACAGCAATTGTTTGCTTCCATAATCTTAGTTTTAAAAGGTTTAAAAATGCGTATCTGCTTTGTCTTTTAGTTCTATTGCTTCCTGAAGGAACTCCAGCAGTTCCCTGTCAATCTCATGTTCATCGTGTATGTCAACACAATAAAGAAACCTGTTAACTGAAAGCTGCATTTCCTTTACAATTTTTTTGCTTTTTATTTTGCGGCCCAAACTAAAATCAACCCGGATCTTGTCTTTCATAATCTTTACAGCAGCAAAAGTAAACGTGCTTACAAAATGAATGCAACATTCAAGTGATTCTGCCTTAAAGGGACCAATTTGTTTTTTTATTGCATCCTTCAGTTTTTGATACAATAATTTTTCTTTTGGTTTCCCTTCAAAATGAAGTTTCAGTTCATAAGGCTTGCAGGAATGCGACTGGCCTTTCCGCTCAAATTGCCTGCCGCATGTGGGGCAGGTCCATAATTTAATTATTTCAGCTTTCATTTTCTTTTTTTGTATTTGATAATTATATCTGCAGCAGCCAGCAGCGCACCTGTTGTTAGTAACCCATAACCCAGCCATCTTGTTTCTCCAAACACCATACCTGCAATAATGCAGAATAAAGCAAGGGAAGCCGGGAGTGATAATCGCCTGTGCTCATCAGGAGGTTTTACCAGGAAGATAAAAATGCCAATGAGCGCCAGAACGATCATCGCTGTTAATATAAAAGCTGACGGGACAGTCATGATTTCTTTATTTTTTAAGTATGCCTGATAAGAAATTATAACATTCAAACTTTGCATCTATATATTCTTTTTCTGCTGCCTGCATTTCCCTTCTTAAATCATTTTGCTTCTGCCCGGTTTCATTTTTGATGGCTGTATCGTCCAGCAAAGTACTGTCAGCTTTTAATGCAGCTTCCTGTTGTTGTATTTGAAGTTGTATCCTGTAAAATTTTTCTGATGTATGGTTCAGTAATGCCTGGTGTGTTTCCACTTTTTCAGCAATGCCCTGAATTGAATTTCGCCTGATAACCTCTTCCAGTTTCTGCTCCAGCTCATCAACTTCTTCATTGTAAAAAAGGATGGCTTCGTTCCATCCGGTAAGTTCATCACTGTAATATGCTGCAATTGTTGTGGACATGTTTACTTTAGTTTTATTAAATACCCCACAGCTGCTGCAATAGAAGCTGTTTTGTTTTTTCCATCCTGCTCGGGATGGGTTTGTATATTCACAAGACCGAAGATGGCACGGCCTTCTATAAAAATAAAGCCCGGACCAAGTTTGTATTGCAGACCCAAACCTCCCTGCAAACCTGCATTGATGGTTTTAATACTTTCTTTTATATCTGTAGTGGCGTTAAATGAAACGGGTGGCAACGGGTTGCCGTTTATCTGCAATGGCATGGTTCCGTTTTTATCCAGGTATAAAAGACTGCTGCCGCTTGTTTTTGTTTTAGCTTCCACTAAAAAAGCAATATGCGGTCCGGCAAATAAATAGTATTTTAATTTATTGCCCAATGTAATTTTTGCCAGTACAGGTATTTCAATATAATTTAAAATACTGGTGGTTTTAAAACCTGCATACAACTTTGTGCCGGGAGGTAAAGTAATATCGCCAAGTTTATCAGCAGGCACCGTTTGCATTCCTTTGCGCTGACCACCCTGTGGTGAAAAATTAATTTCGGGCTGCAATGACAAGTATTTTGATAGCTGAAAATTAGCAACAATACCACCATAGCCACCCAGGCGTGAGGTGTAGCCTTTGCTCTGTTCATTGTTTCCTTCCAGGTTGGGTATGCTGATACCACCTTTTGCGCCAATATGTATTTGTGATTTTGCTGCTGAAAAAAAACAGCAAAAAACAGGAATAAGTAAGTATTTCATAAACCCTCCGTTTTAAAATTGTTCTACTTTTCATCAGTACAGTTTATCCGGTTTGTTTTCTTCTTCTGTAAATCCTTCTTCATAATCATCCACAATAAAATCGTCAGATGAATTACGGCCCAGCTCATTCAGTTCTTTTAAAGTAAAATCATCCATTCCCGTTGTTTGCACCCACTTATCTTTCTCCTTTCTGAGTATTTGAACGGGTAAACCAAAGCGGTATTGAAATTCTTTTTCAACATCTGCTGCTTTTGACAGCGGCAGTATTTCCAGTAAACCGGATATATGTGTTTCCTTTACTTCATCAACAGTATGCCCCGGGTAAATCAAATCTTTCTCTGCTGATGCTTCATATTTTTTATGCGGCTTTTTGTAAAACTCTAATTGCAGGTAAGGATAAAAATCAGCAAAAGCTTCCTGTATTTCATGGAATGTTGTATTATCTGTAATTTCTATATGCATATTTTTTTTTACTTATTTTTTCTGTGAATGATTGCCGGCTGCATCTTCATTCATTTAATAAACTAACAGGTAAACAAAGCTATTCCCGCTCACTACAGCTTTCTTATGACAGCTATTAAGCGTTTGTTTGATAGTTATCAAAGTATCATTCTCACACATGCAACAGGTTGTTCGTGTTATAAAATGAATAAGCAGATTGATTGAACGGCTCCGGATGTGCAAAATCATTTTTGCAAAAGGTTGACGAATATCAGATGTTCGTTTGCGCAGGATTAATTCATTGCCGGTAACGGGTATGCTACCTTAGCAGAGGTTTCAAGGACATTGGATTATAAATATAAAGGCGGGATTTCTATCATGCCTTTTTTGAACGCCTGGTTTTTTGAGGTTCTTTTTTTTTGAAGCAGTTATGCCAACTGATTTTCATAGCAAATGTATTTACACTTGTAACTATGAGTTGTATCAACCCCGGGTTTGACAGACATCATAGTTACATAGAGGGTATTTCGGTGAACTTCATACTGCAGTTGAAAGAAGGAGAAAAATTTTAACCCCGGATATTTTACAAACAATGTTTGCCAGCGAAAAATACAGAAAACAGCAAATGACTGTATATCCCGGAACTTACAGTCCGCTGCCCGGTAATGTAAATGAAATTCATAAACAGCAACAGATGGAAACAAAACCTACCGTAAACATCAGTGAACATAAAGATTATTATAAAGTTGAATTATCAGTGCCGGGTCATGCCAAAGAAGACTTTGTTATCAGTACCAGTGCTGATGAATTGATAATGGAGGTACTGCAGCCCCTGCAAGTAAAACAGCAGCAAGAGTACAGCCAGCAGGAGTTTAACTGTGAATGTTTCAGCTACTCCATGAAACTGCCGCAAAAAACAGATGCCTGTTTTATAAGCGCTGAATATACAGCAGGTATATTGTTCATCTATCTCCCTAAAACAGAAACACCGCTTGATAACAGGGAGCATTTAGTGGTAGTTTATTAAGCGGCTTTTTTACATATTATGAATTTTCAATTTTCACATCCTTACACAATTAACCCTCACTATCAAAAGAGGGTAGCTTATTTCTGTATGGAGTATGGTATTCATCAATCATTTAAAATATATGCAGGCGGTCTTGGCTTTTTGGCAGGCTCTCACATGCGGAGCGCTTATGAGTTGCGGCAAAATTTAGTGGGTATTGGTATTTTATGGAAATATGGTTACTATGACCAGGTGCGGAAGAGCGACCAAACGATGGACGTATTATTTGAAGAGAAGCGATACGGTTTTTTACAGGCAACAGATATAAAATTTACAATTAAAATTAATAATCATGATGTATGGGTAACGGCCTGTTACCTGCCTCCTGAACTGTTTCATACAGCCCCGCTTTTTTTTCTTTCAACAGATTTGCCGGAGAATGATTACTTAGCCAAAACCATTTGCCACCGTTTGTATGATGCCAATGCAGAAGCAAAAATTGCTGCTGCTATTCTGTTAGGTGAAGGCGGCGCCCATTTGTTTGATTATCTTAACTGGCAACCAGAAGTGTATCACCTCAATGAATCACATGCCCTGCCTCTTGCTTTTCATTTGTACAGTAAAACAAAAAATACAGATGCATTAAAACAGCAACTGGTATTTACCAATCATACGCCGGAAGAAGCTGGTAATCAAAAAACATTGATTACGCTGCTCAATAAAATGAACTTTTTTTGCGAAGTGCCGGTTACTGAAGTGAAAGCCATTACACAAATGGAAGGTGAAGTAATGGATCATACGCTGGCTGCATTACGTTTATCAGGCACCGGCAACAGTGTTTCGCAAAAGCATCTTCAAACCCTTTTTGCCATGTGGCAGCCATATGCCGGTATATGTAATATGATTTCCATTACCAATGCGCAGAATTTTAATTTTTGGGCTGATAAAGAAATGTACGCCGCACTTGAACAGAAAAATGATGATGCGCTGCTTAAACGAAAGCTTGCATGTAAACAACTGTTGTTTGAAGAAGTTGCTGACCAGGATGGTGAAATTTTTAAGGAAAAAATACTCACTATTGTTTTTGCCAAACGTTTTACCGGCTATAAACGGCCTGAATTGCTGTTGAATAATATGGAGCGGTTTCATAAAATTGTTACCAATAAAGAACACCCGGTACAAATCATTTGGGCCGGTAAACCTTACCCGCAGGATTACAGCGGCATTGGTTCTTTTGACAGGATTGTAAATATTTGCAAAGAGTACAGCAACTGCTCTATACTGGCCGGTTATGAAATGAAGTTATCCAAACTGCTTAAAGGCGGTGCCGATGTTTGGCTCAATATTCCCCGTTTAACACATGAGGCAAGCGGCACCAGCGGAATAGCTGCGGCAATGAACGGAGCTGTAAATGTGGCATTGCCAGACGGGTGGTTTCCTGAGTTTGCAAAAGATAAAATCAACAGCTTTGTAGTACCGCCATGCGATATTACAAAGCATGACTATGAACAGGATGAAGCAGATGCCGGGAGCCTGTATAATTTACTGGAAAAGGAAATAATACCGATGTATTATGAGTATCCTAACCGCTGGCTGGATATTATGAAGAATGGCATGAAGGATATTGTTCCGCAGTTTGACAGTAACAGGCTGGCAGATGAATATTACTATAAATTGTATTTGAATGCACAGGCAAAATAAAATTGCTAAACTTATTATTTATCAGCTTCAGCAATACCATACGGAGTGTAACCGGAACAGACCCGGTAATTCGTCCTGCTGTGCAACTCATACGGGCCGGTAATGATTTTTTTTCTTTGCTGCTGAAACTAATTCATGAAGCAGTTCATTCTGTTCACCTGCAGACTTATATTTTTGAAGATGATGAAACAGGGATACTTGTTGCCGATGCACTGAAACATGCAGCAGAAAGAGGTGTGGCTGTTTATCTGATGGCAGATGGTTATGCATCTCAGGGGTTATCAAAATTATTTATTCATCAGTTAAAGGAGGCCGGTGTTCATTTCCGTTTTTTTGATCCACTGTTTAAAAGCAGTTTTTTTTATTTTGGAAGAAGGCTGCATCATAAAGTGTTTGTGGCAGATGCTGCTGTTGCGCTGGTAGGCGGAATGAATATTGCCAACCGTTATAATGATATGCCGGGCGAACCTGCCTGGCTTGATTATGCTGTTTATACAACTGAAAAAACAGCAGCAGCGCTTCATAACTATTGCACACAAATCTGGGAGGGGGCAATGTTTAAAAAAAATGAACCTGTAAAAAAAACAGTAAGTCCTTTATTCAATACCTCTGTACAAAATGAAAGTAAAGTGGCTATGCGTGTAAATGACTGGGTGCGGAAAAAAAATGAAATATCAGCAACTTATATTCACCTGTTCAGAAATGCGCACTCTCATATTACAATTTTATGCAGTTATTTTTTGCCCGGCAGTGTTATCCGCAGGTTGATAAAGGCCGCTATTGCACGGGGCGTGAAAATAAAAGTAATTGTAGCCGGCGCTTCAGATGTGGCCATTGCAAAAAATGCTGAACGCTGGTTGTATGACTGGCTGCTGCGTAATAAAATTGAACTTTATGAATACCAGCCAGCCATCCTGCACGGAAAATTAGCGGTGTGTGATGGCAAATGGTTTACCATAGGCTCCTATAATATTAATAACATCAGCGCTTACGCCAGTATTGAATTGAATTTGGATATTACAGATGAGAAACTTGCCGCTGCTGCAGAGGGGGAACTGGAAATGATTATTCAGCATAACTGTAAAGCCGTTACACCCAAAGACCACATTCATAACAAGAATATTGTGAAACAGTTTTTCCGCTGGTTATCTTATGAATTTATAAGGGTTGTTTTTTATTTATTTACTTTTTATTTTAAACAGCGGAGAAACTAAAACCTCTGCGCCTGTTCAAGGGTATATTGACTATTCTCAAATAAAGGATTGATGACCGTCTTTCATTTATGAACCTGTGAAAAATATATTTGCAGTATAACAATATTACAAACAAAAAAAACGGAGGTCGTATGTCAACACTCGCAGTAACCAAAGCAAATGAACCCATCCCGGCTTTATTCAATGATTTTTTTAAGCCCTGGAATGAATGGTTCGATAACGGGGGTTTATGGAACAAAGCCATGAATATGCCCGCTGTAAATATTACGGAAAATAAGGACGAGTACCTTGTTTCGCTGGCAGTACCCGGAATGAAAAAAAATGATTTTAACATTGATGTGGATGGCAATATGATTACCATCAGTTGCGAAAAAGAAGAAAGTAAGGAAGAGAAAGAAAAGAAATTTACCAGGAAAGAGTATAACTACACTTCTTTCAGCCGGAGTTTTACACTGCCCGATGAAGTGAACAAAGAAAAGATTGAAGCCAACTATGAAGAAGGCCTGCTTAAGATTTCTTTGCCCCGCAAAGAAGAAGCAAAAAAACCTTCAGCGAAACACATCGCTGTAAAATAGGCCGGTACTATTCCTGCCCGGCGCTCCGTTACAAAGGGTAACGGAGCATTTTTATTTAAAGCAGCAGTTATGACAGAGTTAAACCTGTGGCTTGATTCTTATGATGATATCTATTCTGATTTTGACAGCAGGCATTACCAGAAGCGGAGGGTATCAGAAGATTTTTTGCATGAACTTAAAACAGAAATGAAGTATAAAGAGCAGAAAGCAGCAATCATGGTTTTGCTGCTGCCTGCCAGGCAAAGAAATGAAGCATCCGAAAAAATAATAACTGCAGGTCTTGAATTGTTTTTTAAAACCCAGTATGATGTTATTGCCGGTAAATGCAGACGCAAATTCAGTAATGGTTTGCTGCTCTTTGGAACCGGAGTGGTGTTGATGTTTTTGAATGGCTGGCTCAGCTACCGTTTTGCTGTATTCTTCTGGGCTCAAAGCCTCAGGTTGCTGTTTGAACCCGCAGGCTGGTTTTCGTTATGGGCAGCCCTTGACTTTTTGTTTTACGATTATAATGAGTTAAAAAAGGAACGGCGTTTTTACCGGGAGCTGAGTACGATGAAAATCAGTTTTCAATCTGCGATGGAAGCAGGTGGTAAAACCTTTGATGATGAACAGAAGAAAGTTTGATGAACATTATTTTTAGAGGAATGAGGAAAAAATACATTTACATAAAACCAGCAGGATGAGAGAACCAGGCAGTGCAGAGACTATAAAATTTTTATTAAGATGCAAATTGCTTTTGTATGCAGGACTTATTATTAAAACAATTACAGTATGAGTGCGATACATGGAAAAGGCTGCTTGCCTTTTTAATGGATGAAAATGTACATCTTAAAAACAGGCTGTCAGAAATTGTGAAAAACAGGGATGGAACAACCTCGTTGAATGAGATTGAACGATTTCAAACCGATTTTTTAAAAGGTGATGAACTCATAAAAGTGCTGAGAGATGATATTTCAGAAGTGGATAAACTGCTGCAGAAAGAAGTGTTTGAGGATGGGGCACTTGAAAAGAAAATTCAGACAAAATTCAGCAAAATCCGTGTAAACATACCATTGGCCGAAAGACAGCTTGGTCAACTGAAAAAAGACTTCAACAACTATCTCCTGGCAAATGCTTAACAAAATTTAACGCAGACAAAGTGAAAAAAATATTGACATGGGCTGTTGGTACCGTATGCAGCCTAATGATTACAGCACAAATTACGCCGGAGCAGTTAAAGCAGTACATTACAACATCACAAGCTTTCAAAAATTCCGGTTTAAAAAATAAAGAAAGCGTGGCCCTTTTTTACAACACGCTCAATTATAAAACGGCGTGGATACAAAAAGAGAACAAAGAAAATCTTGCCCGGTTACTTGCAGCGCTGCTCCAGGCAAAAGCTGTGGGGTTAGAGGAGCAGGAGTATGAAACTGAAATAATACGTGCCTGCAGAACAAATACAGTAACGCTTGCCAATGCCGGAGATTCACTGGATGCAGAGTTGCGTATTACAGAAGCCGCTCTTCATTTTTACAATGATTTTATTTATGGCAATACAAAACCGGCATTATCATATTACGGATTAAAGTATGCACCCGGCTGCAATAACTTACCTGCTCTGCTGGCCGGTTATGTGTCTTCCAAATCAATTCATCATTTACTCAATCATTTGCCTCATACATTAAAAGAAGTTGCGGCGCTGGAAGCAAAAGCAGGTTTCTTTGTTTCCATCTTAAAGGCAAACGGTTTTAAAGAAGTAAGTATCACCTCTTCCAAAATCACAGCTTCCAATAAAGCATTGCTTATAAAATTGCACCAACTGGGAATTGTTGATTCAGCAAGTAAAAACCTTACTGACAGTTTACTGAAACAGAAAATAAAAGAAGCACAATTACAGTTTGGGTTGCCTGCCGATGGTGTGCTCCGCTCAGCCACCGTTAAGCAACTGAACATTCCTGTTCAGGCACGGTTACAGCAAGTATCACTTGCATTAAATTATTACCGCTGGTTGCAATGCTTAACACAGCAGCAGGATGTAATTGTTGTGAATATCCCGGCTGCCTATTTAAAAGTGTACAGCGGCAATACAGTTTTACTTGAAATGCGGATGATTGTTGGAAAGAAATCTACACCCACACCCACGTTATCAGGCACCGTTAATGAAGTGGTACTTTATCCTTACTGGCATGTGCCGCATAGTATTGCTGTTAAAGAATTAGCGCCCATGTTTAAGCGCAACCCGGCTTTAGTGGATGCAGGCAATTACCAGTTGCTCAACTATGCAGGTAAAATTGTTGACCCTTACAGCATTAACTGGAGTTCATTCAGCAACGGTTATTTTCCTTATATCATCAGGCAAAGTACAGGATGTGATAATGCACTGGGTTTACTCAAACTTAATTTTTATAACCCTTTTACTGTGTACCTGCATGATACACCGGGCAAAAACCTGTTTAAGTATAACAGCCGCTTCTTCAGTCATGGGTGCATGCGTATGCAAAAGCCAATGGAGCTGGGGCATATGGTTTTAAATAATAATCAAATTGCCATTGATACGCTGGAAGAAAAAGGATGTGTACGTAACGAGGCTCCTGTAATTGTACCTGCAGCAGTACACATGCCGGTAATTGTTTGGTACAACCCGGCGGGTATTGATTCAACCGGCAGGGTTTTATTTTTTGATGATGTGTATGAGAAATTCAAATGGATGAAATAAAGAAACAAATAGTTGATAAAACTTGAATTTCTGTTTGACACTTGTCATACGCCATGCTCCCTATTCAAAATAACTTGCAGTAAAGCAAACGTTATGAAAAAGCGGATGTATTTATTGATTGCGTCTTTGCTGCTTGCCGGCGGGTGCACCTCTTCAAAAATCACCACTTCGTGGAAAGCAGAAAATAAACTAATTGAAAAATATAACAGGATACTGATACTGGGGCTTATTCATGATAAAGACCGTGGTCTGCAGGAAAGAATGGAAAATCACCTGGCAGGGGATCTTCAGTTGCTTGGGTATAATACAGTAACATCTCTGAAGGAGTATGGCCCTAAAGCTTTTAACGGTATGAATGAACAGGAAGCATTGGCCAAACTCAAAAGCAGCGGTGTGGATGCTGTATTAACAATCGTGCTGCTGGATAAACAAAAGGAACGCTATTATGTTCCCGGCCGGATGTATTATTCGCCTTACGGTCCTTATTACAACCGCTTCTGGGGGTACAGAGGTATCCTTTATGAGCGGATTTACGAACCCGGTTATTATGTTACTGATACCAAATATTTCTGGGAAAGTAATTTATATGATATGAAAACACAGGAATTGGTTTATTCTGTGCAAACAGAATCATTTGACCCTGTTAACACAGAAAGCCAGGCGCATGAATATGGGAAGATGATTGTGAAGGATATGGTGAAGCAGCAGGTGGTGAAATAACTGAATAAGATTATACCCTTATTGCTGATGGGGTATAATAAAAAAGCACTGCCGCTAATGCTGTTAAATAACAATGATAGAATTGAAAATTAAAAATCTTACATTATGAAAGAAGAAGAAAAAGACCAGCAACTATGGCAGCAGGCAAAAGCCAGGGCAGATTTCAAAATACATTTCAGTTCATATCTTATTGTAAATGGAATGTTGTGGTTAATCTGGTTTTTAACAGGTGGTATTAATTCATATCCCTGGCCCGTTTGGCCAACCGCAGGTTGGGGTGTGGGTGTTGTTTTTAATTATCTCGCTGTGTACAGATTTGGCAACGCAGCAGAGAAAGAATATAAGAAATTGAAAAAAAATAATGTGCAATAAATAAGGCGTAAAAATATGCACATGAAATGAAGATTAATAAAATCTATAAATGGACGGGGATTTTTGGGCTTGGTATGGTTCTTTTCTCCTGGAGTCAGTTTCCTCTTTATACAGTTGATACCGGGCATGCATCTTTATACGATGGTGCCGCTTCTGCCAAACAACTTTTCAGTATCCGGAATATTGCATTTACAAGGATCCTGCTTGACCTGTGCCTTTACGTTTGTGCCATGATATCCGGTGCCGGCTTCCGGCAATTGATAAAACACACCAATGCAGACTATGAATGGATTGGAACACTTCTTTTTGGAACTCTCATAGTTTGGCTTGCAGTTACATTGGTTGCTGATGGATTGCAGGGCGGTGCAGTGCTTGATACGCTGGGTGGTAATCCTGACCCATCTGTTGTAAGGGGGTTAACAGCTGCTACGCTTTTAATCTATAACGGTTCGACTGCTTTTGTTGTTACGGCATTTTTTCTTGCAGTGGCAGGGTATGCAACCTTTGCCACCGGTGTATTGCCAAAGTGGACAGGTTGGTTGGCTTACATCAGTACAGCGCTGTGTATTGCATGTGTTCCTGCAATGTATTTTGGGCCTGTAGATTATTACGGGTTTTACAATGCGGGCGGATGGGGAGTTGCCATCATTGCTAATTTTCCGCCATTGATATGGGTTTTTGTTGCCAGCATTGTGTTGATTAAAAAGAGTAAAACTGTTGTAACGACTATCTCCAAAAAATAAATGCTTTATGAATAGTTCAATTTATAAAGTTGGCTTTTGGGCGGGAATAATTGCTTTTGCTGCAACCGTTCTTTTTGTTATTGTACAATTATTACAATTGACCGGAGACATTCATTACCCATGGGATGAAATTTCCATTTATGGGTTTTCGCTTTGTATTGTTATCCCTTTTTTAATTGAGATGCTTGCATTGCATCATGTTACTGCTGCAGATAAAAAATTCCGGAGCCACGGCGCTCTTGTTTTTACAATACTTTATGTTGTATATGTTACAGCCAATTATGTAGTGCAGCTTGCAACGGTAATACCTGCAACACTAAAAGGTGAAGCAGATAAAATTGCTGTCCTCATTCAAACACCGCATTCTTTGTTTTGGGATTTTGATGCCATGGGATATATTTTTATGGGATTTGCCACCTTGTTTGCTATGCCGGTATTTAAAAAGCAGGGTTTTGAAAAATGGATTCGGTATTCTTTCTTCATTCATGGCGCTGTTACTACTCCATTGATTGCATTTGTTTATTTCTATCCAATATATTCTGAAAAATTATTGCTGCTTGGCCTTCCATGGGCAATAACAGCGCCGTTTGCGATGTTGTTGTTGGCGATATTTTTTATACAGCGGAAAAATGAAACAAAGTAATCTTTCAAAATATTTGCTCAATTGCTTTTGGCTAATCCTTCCGCCAGCTTTAATTTCCTTTTTACTATTAAAATATTTGCCGGAAGCATTTCAAGCTAAAATATTCCGGCATAATATTCCTTTGCCGGTTAAATTCTTTGAGAATACGTTCAGGATGATAGTAATGATATTCCCTCTGCTCTTTCCGCTTTCTATTACAACTAAATTGAAGAAAACCGGATTAGCGGTTTACCTCATTGGTATTGCACTTTATTTTTTTTCGTATTTAACACTGATATATTTTCCGGAAAGCAGTTGGAGCAAATCATTGGTTGGTTTTACGCACCGGCTACAACTCCGTGAATCCGGTTTGTTGGAATAGGGGTTAATAATGGATAAACCATTTTTTTATATGAAATACAATAAATGGATTTATATAATTTTCGTAATTGCATTTTGTGTATTTCATTTTATACATTCAGGCATTATTGATTACCGGCATTTTTAAAAAACAATTGCAGCCGGAAATAGCCACACGAAATATGCCAAATAAAATAATACTTGCAGCACTGTTGCAGGCGTTTCATTTCACTAATCAATTTCATATAATGCGATGACAGCCATCAGCAGAATTTACCGGCATTTGAAAGTAAATTACAGCGCAAAATCAAAACCTCAGTGTTTTACATATTGAGTAAGGGGTTACTAATTAATTTTTAAAAAAATATGTTATAAACAAGAAAAAAAAACGGACATCTGCTTTTGCCATTCCTTATGCAGAAGATGAATATTCATTGACTGCATGAAGCAGTAGCTATGTGTTATTACAGGATTATATCCTTCATGAAAAGATGAGCCATTTCAACAGGTAAAACGCTTGTATAAAGCCTTTATAAAGGTGTAAATGCGGATAAGGTAATGGCAGAATTAAAAGAACATCATGAAGGGGGTGCAGCAGTGATATTTTATTAGAAAAAAATAAAATTTCCTGCATAATCTTAAGAAAGTATAAAGCTTAAGAAAGTATAAAGAACAAAGAACATGGTAAGGTACTGAAAGAGTATCGTTGCTTTATGATTTATTCAAACAAATAAAAGTGAGTAAAATGAAAAAGTTTTTATTAATAACTGCCCTGTTGATAAATGGGGTAACATTTGCACAGGATAAAAGAAAAGCCGGAGAATACCCCATGGGTGATTCTGCGGTAAAAAGGACATCAAATGAAGATTGGTGGCCGAACAAATTAAATCTGCAGGTGCTTAGGCAAAATTCTGATTTATCAAATCCAATGGGCGCAAATTTTGATTATCGAAAAGAATTTAAATCATTGGACTATTTCGCACTAAAAAAAGATATACAGAAAATCCTGACCGAGTCTCAGGATTGGTGGCCTGCCGATTTTGGAAACTATGGACCACTCTTCATACGTATGGCATGGCATAGTGCCGGTACCTATAGAATGGCTGATGGCAGAGGTGGCGCTAATGCAGGCCAACAAAGATTTGCGCCATTAAATAGTTGGCCGGATAATGCCAACTTAGATAAAGCCCGGAGATTACTTTGGCCTGTAAAACAAAAATATGGCAATAAAATTTCGTGGGCAGACTTGATGATATTAACAGGTAATGTAGCCCTGGAATCGATGGGTTTCAAAACATTTGGATTTGCAGGTGGCAGAGAAGATGTTTATGAACCGGAAGCAAATGTGTATTGGGGAAAAGAAACCAAATGGCTGGAAGCTAATAGATATGCTGACGGCAGAAAACTGGAGAATCCTCTGGCTGCAGTGCAGATGGGTTTAATATATGTAAATCCGGCAGGGCCTAACGGTAATCCGGACCCTGTTGCAGCCGCTAAAGATATCAGAGAGACTTTTGGAAGGATGGGTATGAATGATGAAGAAACAGTGGCGTTAGTAGCAGGGGGGCATACACTGGGTAAAGGTCATGGTGCAGGAGATGCCTCTTTAGTAGGCAAAGAGCCGGAAGCTGCTGCCATAGAGGAACAAGGGCTTGGATGGAAAAGCAACTACAAATCAGGGAAGGGAAAAGATGCTATAACTTCAGGATTTGAAGTTACGTGGACATCTACTCCAACGCAATGGGGGCATCAGTTTTTTGAAATCCTTTTTGAAAACGAATGGGAATTAACCAAAAGCCCTGCGGGAGTTCCGATATGGGTTGCTAAAAATGGTGCAGCAATTATTCCGGATGCATTTGAAAAAGGTAAAATGCATTTGCCAACCATGCTTACTACCGACCTTTCATTAAGATTTGACCCTGTGTATGAGAAAATTTCAAGAAATTTTTTAGAGAATCCAAAAGCATTTGATGAGGCTTTTGCAAAAGTCTGGTTCAAATTAACGCACAGAGATTTAGGGCCCGCTTCTTTATACTTAGGCCCCGAAGTCCCTAAGGAAAACCTGATATGGCAAGACCCAATTCCTGTAGCAACTAAACCAATAATAAATGCTAATGATATTAAAGTTTTAAAATCAAAAATTTCAAATTCCGGATTAATTATTAGCGAATTAATTTATACAGCCTGGTCTTCTGCCGGTACATTCCGTGGTTCCGATAAAAGAGGGGGCGCTAATGGTGCCAGAATCAGGTTGCTGCCCCAAAGAGACTGGGCTGTAAACAATCCAAAACAATTACAAAAAGTTTTACAGGTTTATCAAAAAATACAAAATGAGTTCAACCTAAAATCCAAAACTCAGGTTTCAATGGCTGACTTGATTGTTTTAGGTGGCACCGTTGCTTTGGAAAAATCTATTAAAAATGCAGGCTTAAATATACCTGTACCCTTTACTCCGGGAAGAATGGATGCTACGCAGGAACAAACAAGTATTGATGGTATGGCCGTTTTAGAACCTTTGGCTGATGGCTTCAGAAATTATACCAAAGCGCAGCATACTATACCATCTGAAGAGTTATTAGTTGACAAAGCTCAATTGCTTAAGCTCACGGCTCCTGAAATGACCGTATTGGTAGGTGGGTTACGTGTGTTGAATGCAAATTATAATAGCTCTCAAAATGGTGTGTTGACCGGTGAAAAAGACAAGTTGACCAATGACTTTTTTGTAAACCTTCTTGATATGAGTACAGAGTGGACACCTGTTTCCAATTCTAAAGAACTTTTTGAAGGCAAAGATCGCAAGTCAGGTAAATTAAAATGGACTGCGACTAGAGTAGATTTGATCTTTGGTTCTAATTCAGAACTAAGGGCATTAGCCGAAGTTTACGCAAGCAATGACAACAAGGAAAAATTTGTCAAAGACTTTATAGCAGCATGGACTAAAGTGATGAACCTGGATCGCTTCGATTTAAAGTAACTATTGTTGATCTCACTTTGTTTGCCATACCGGTATTTAAAAAGCAGGGGTTTGAAAAATGGATTCGGTATTCCTTCTTCATTCATGGCGCTGTTACTACGCCATTAATTGCATTTGTTTATTTCTGTCCAGCATATTCTGAAAAATTATTGTTGCTGGGATTTCTATGGGCAATAACAGCCCCGCTTGCGATGTTGTTGCCGGCAATTTGGTTTAGGAAATGTTTATATGCGGAATAGAATAAGTAAAATTGAATTACATTAAAAAGAAAGGCTAAATAAAGAATAATGCAAGGTTTGTGGGTTTATTTAATACCATGAACGTTTTATAGTTGCGCTTCCATGAAAAACTTAACAAAACCCGAAATTGTAAGTGGGAATGAAGGTTATTTCTATACAGTTGCTGATGGCAGCCGCTTGTTTATATATGATTACCAATCTGTCAAAGATTATCATACAGCAATTTTTATTATAGCAGGTATCACAGGCATAAATCATAATACCGAAAAAGATATAATAGATATTTTGAGTAACAATGAAAACAGGGTGGTTATCATTCATCCAAGAGGAACCGGATATTCAGAAGGTAAACTTGGAGATATTAAAACTATAGATGTCTTTATCAATGATTTTATTGAAATCATATCAAACGATAAGGACTATAACTCCAAACAACATAAAATGTTTCTTTATGGCCACAGCATGTCAACCGCTGTATTACTGGCAGTTGCAGATAAATTAGAAAACATCAATGGCGCCATCCTTGTAAACCCTCCGCTCAAACAAAAAAAAGCAAAAGGCCTATCGCCGGGTTTTTGGCAATATGTAAAATATGCATGGTATTATGTTTTTGCAAAACACAAACCGGTCGTTAATATGGCCGGCGACCCATCCCAAATTGAAAATGAAGAAGACCGAAAAGATTCAGAAAACAATTCAACTGATACATTATTGGTTAAATACTTCAGCATGCATTATATGGATGAAGTAAGAAAATCAATTCAATCAATGCCCGGCTTATGTAAAAAAGCGGATTACCCTTTGCTGCTGATTTACGGCATGAACGATAATATTGTTGATAAAAAAGGATGCGATTTAATTTTTGAAAACTGGAAACATCCTGCCAAAGAATATGTATTGATAGAAAACGGCTCCCATGGAAAATCAACGGTGAAGCTGGCGAAAGAAATTATTGCTAAATGGATAAAGGATCATCAAGCTTAACATAGCAGTGGAAAAATTTAAAAACTGCTAAACTTGAAATGTATGATTAAAAATTATTACTATCTGGTTGCAGGAATTCTTGCGGTAATTTTTTCCATCACACATGCACTAAATGGACAAACTATTGTTTTGCCAACTCTTAATGTTAGTACAATAACAGTAGAAACAAAAACAATATTTTTTTATGTTTGGCATATTATAACAGCAGAAAACATGCTCTTTGGTTTAGTTTGTCTTTTCATGGCGTTTCATAAAGACTTGTCAAGAGTCAGATTTTCCGCATGGATTATTGCAATTTTAATGATTGTTCGTTGGCTGGTCATTTTTGGCGGAACACTATTATATAATGCCGAAGGACTTAAAAATATAGTGACAGATTCAATTGCAATTGTTATTTATGTTTCACTTATTCTGTTAGGCATAAGGGTAAAGGATAAGCAGAAAGGTTTAGTGCAAAAACAATACAAGTAATTATCATCTGGGTTTTGTGATAATATGCACAGCTTTTCAGTAATGGCACATTTTACCATCTGAATTATCTAATTTAATTAGTATCCCTTAAGTTCAGGCTGTCAGAAAATTTGGCAACCAGTGCGCCGTTTTTTGCACCTTTTTAATAATTTAAGCAATTCCTTTTCTCTTCAATTCTGGTTTCTTGCATAACAGCGTAACATTGTAATTAGATATCTGCCTTGTAATAAAAATTTAAAAAGGTTCATTAAGAGCATTATCTTCCGGCCTTACATTGAAAATATTTATTTTCGTTTAATGGATTTAATCACCTTACTCAAACTAAAAGAGTCAGAAAACAAAGTTGAATTCAAAGCTGCACGTAAAAATTTCAAGTACGCAGGTGGCGATAACAAAGAGCCAAAAGACAGGCGCATTGTGTGCTGGGTTACATAACTGCATTTTGTAATGAAGGCGGAGGCATGTTGGTACTTGGTGTTGATGATAAACATCCCCACACAGTAGTAGGTTCCAATTTTGCTGAAGGCGCTGAAGGGGCTTTATGTGATAAAATATATACCGATATAGGCATAAGAGTAACAACTGAAGTTTTAAATGAAAATGGCAACAGGGTTTTAATCATTTCTATTCCCGGCAGACCAGTAGGCAGGTTACTAAAATTTGAAGGTGTTCCTTTAATGCGTACACGTGAAAGCCTTCGGGAAATGTCAGACCAGGAAATATTTAAAATTCTGTCTGAGCAGGAGCCGGATTTTTCTGCAACAATTTGTGAAGGCCTTAAAATTGATGATCTGGATGAATTTTCTATCCGGACACTCAAAGAAAAATATGCTTCCAAACAAAAGAATAATTCATTTTTAACTTTGCCGGTGGAACAAATATTATCCGATCTTGATTTAGCAAGGGATAATAAATTAACCTATGCCTGTTTGATTTTGCTGGGCAAACAGGAAACAATAAAGAAGTACTTACCGCAAAGTGCAATTAACCTGGAATTCAGGGTTAATGCCGGTTCAATTCATTATGATGACAAGGTAATTTTAAACCAGTCTTTTTTCATGAATATTGATGTACTCTGGGATCATATCAATCTTCGGAATGGCCGTTTCCCGATTCAGCAAGGCCCGTATATTTTCGACATTCCTTTTCTCAATGAAGAAGCAGTGAGGGAATCTGTTCACAATGCAATTGTACACAGGAACTATCGCCTGCAGTCAGAAGTCGTAATCAAACAAACCGACAAAAGTCTTGACATCATCAGTCCGGGTGGGGTTTCCTTTAGGTGTAACGATTGATAATATTCTTACCGTTAACAGTACACCCCGAAACCGGTTGCTGGCTGATATTCTTTTAAAAACAGGTGTAGTTGAACGTTCAGGCCAGGGAGTGGATAAGCTGTTTAAAAACACAATTCAGGAATCTAAAGGCAGCCCGGATTATACTTTGTCTGATAACTTTCAGGTTCATTTGCATATTCCCACAGTAGTGCAGGATAAAGCATTCGTTTTGTTTATAGAGCACATTCAACAGGAAAACAAAATTGATTTATCATTGGCAGAAGTTCTTACACTTGAAAAAATCAGGCAAAAAGCAGGTAAAAATGATCTGGATAAAAATGCAGTTAAATCATTACTTGAAAAAGAATTGATTGAACCTGTAGGCCGTACAAACACCAAAGGCTATATGTTTTCAAAAGCTTATTATACATTCACAAATCAACCGGCAGCATATACAAAGCAGAAAGACCCGGATCTAAATTATATCTGGCTCCAGGTGCACAACCACATATCAAAGTTCAGGAAAGCAAAAATTGCTGACTTTGAATTACTATTTAATAACACATTGACCCGGGAGCAAGTGAAATACTACATCTATCTTTTAGAAGACTTAAATATCCTGGCACGGCATGGCATTGGCAAAGGCACTTTTTACGAATTGTCGTCAGATTTAATCAGCACCTCAAATCCAATGCAAAATGGCCTCGATAAGCTAAACTCCATTTCAAACCCATCATAGTCATAATTGACTGCAATCCCACATAAATCCCACATATTTTGCAAAGGATTTTTTACTCATAAAATTATAACCATTTGATTATCATTATTATTTTAATGAATTTTGATTTATTTTAATTACCACAAAAACCCACATAAGCTCCCGATATTTCCATAAATAACCAGGTAAACACCCCCTTAATGCACTTTCTTTGAGGGTAAAAATGGCCTAAACAGATCAAAATCAATTGCTTATTAAAAAAGCTCACCTTTCCTGAAAATTGCAATAATTAGCTGAAACCCTTACTGGCATTGTCTTTTAAGGCATTTTACCCTGATTATCTCCCGCTCAGTAGCATAATGCTTTTTCATGTTGCCTTCATCAGATTTGGCTCAAATCGCAGAAATTCAATGGGGCACCGGCATCCGGAATTAAAGCTGAAATCACGCAGAATTCAAACAGGATATAGGTGTAATTAGAGCTGTATCAACCCCTATTCAAGGCCGTATCAAGTCCGAATTCTTTATTACAATATCAAGCCCCGCCTCCGGTCACCTTCTTCATTGCGCTTCATCCTTCCACTGCATTCCGGAAACGCTTCATTTAATCGGGTATAAAACAATTATTTTTAGAAATTGCTGCATAGTTGCCTGATTAATAGCCGGCATCAACTCCTGATTCAAATACAACACGATTCCCTAATTATAATACAACATCATTCTCTAATTTCAGTAGAGAAATACAAATGGCAACCCCATCAGGAAAGCTGGCAGAATCATTAGAAGTTTTAAGACAACTGCAGACAAGCGGTATGGTAGCTATTAAGAGCAATGCTATTTCCCGTACACACAGGGAGCGGCTCAATGTCATTAAGTTAAGCGTCACCTCGACCGCAGGGAGAGGTCTCATAAATTTCTTAATGCTTGAATTTTATGAGATGTCTTCCCGTAAAAACGGGACAAGCTGTTCCCCGACATGACGAAACGCTTAACTTAATGACATTGGGGTGCGGCTTTAGGCAATGGATTTATAAAAGAAATGTATAAAGGCTGGTACATAACAGCAGCGCCAGCCGAAACCAAAGGGGACAGCATATCATGATAGTTGTTACCGGGCTTTTGTGCACAACTCATAGCAGATAAGTACAAACAAAACTGGTGTATTTTACCGGGGCAATCATTACTGATACATGCAGGAGGCAACACTGGTTCAGTGTTTCTGATTGGTAGCAAAAAAATAAAACCTGAATAAGCTCATTGATTCAAAAAAAGATTCACTTGTTTATTACCTGAAATCATTCATGCATCTGTTCCAGTTTTTGCGTATTGAGAATAACAATTTTCCCTTTTTGTTTTTGAAAGTCAATAATTTTTTCATCTTTAAAATCGCCCAGTGTTCGTATGAGTGATTCTGTGGCTGTGCCTGCAACTGCCGCCAGGTTCTCCCGTGTAATATCAATGGTAAACGGGCCATCTGTTTGATCCTGGTATTTTTTTTGAAGCATTAATAAAGCATCTGCCACTTTCTTACGGAGTGAGCTGTAAGCCAGTTTTAAAAGCTGTGTTTCTTTTTCAGCAATATTTTTTGCCAGCATTTGAATAAACTTTCCTGCTGCTTCAGGATTTTTATGCAGCAGTTCATTAAAATCTTCACCGGGTATAATGGCCAGGTCGGTTTCTTCAAGCGCTACAGCAGTATCTTTATAAGTGCCGCCACCCAGTAATGCAATGTGTCCCAGGAAATCGCCGGTGTTATACAAATCAGTAATCAGTTCTTTACCGGCTTCGTTTCGTTTATAAGCTTTTATTTTTCCTTTCAGCACATAATAAATGCGGCTGGGGTGGTTGCCTTCACTGTAAATTACCTGCTTGCGTTTGTAGGTATTTATGCTGCGGTATTGTGTAAGTTCTTCAATGGCTTTTTTACCGGTGGCTATTTGCAGCAGGCTGTTATAGCCATCGGTGCCTGCAGTTAAATCCTGTTTCAGCTCTGTGGCTTTTTTAATGCGGCTGTCCACGGCTGTGAGCAACTCAGTAGCAGTAAATGGTTTGGAAATATAATCATCAGCTCCCATATCCATTGCTTTTCTGAAATCAACACGTTCTGTTTTAGCGGTAAGAAAAATAAACGGCGTATGTTTCAGTACTTCGTTTTTATGCACAGCATGTAATACGCCATAACCATCCATCACCGGCATCATAATATCACAGATAATAAGGTCGGGATTGCTTAGAATGGCTTTTTCCACACCCGTTTTTCCATTTTCTGCCACTTCTACTTTGTAGTTGGACAGCTCCAGCAATTCAGCCGTATTGTTACGGATGATATCATTGTCTTCTATCAGCAGTATCTTTTTCATATAATCCGTTTTTAGTTTTATGAAATGTTAAAACAAATTCTGTTCCTTTCTCCAGTTCACTTTTGCACTGCACTGTACCATTGAGCAGCTCTGCATATTTTGAAACAATATGAAGCCCCAGCCCGGTGCCCTGCACATTTTCTGCGTTGGCGCCACGGAAAAACCGCTCCATTAAATGCTGCTGGTCTTCTTTTGAAATGCCGATTCCTTCATCTTTAACTGAAAGTGTAAACTGTTCATTACCGGCATTTGATTTTATAAAAATTGTTGTATGGTCAGGAGAAAATTTTCCGGCGTTGGACAGCAGGTTCATTACAATATGCTTTAACAGCGAGGGGTCAAGAACCACTGTTTGATTCCCGGTATGTGTAAATTTTATTCTTTGCTTTGGTTTTAAAGAAGGTTTCATTTCTTCAATAACCGTTTTCATAAACCGGCTCACATCTATTACGGAAGCTTTTACATTTATTTTTCCTTCTTCAATTTTGCCAACACTCAAAAAATCATTGAGTGTATCAGTGAGCATGCTTACTGATGAGATGATGTATTGTATATGCCTGTTTCGTTTGGGCTGGTCTTCTGCTGCAGTATATCTTTCCAGTAAATTGGCCGATGAAAGGATGGTGCTGAGCGGTGTACGGAACTCATGCGAAGCCATTGCAACAAATCTTGATTTCAGTTCGCCGAGTTCTTTTTCTTTTTGAAGTGCATTTTGCAATTCTTCCTGTGTTTTTTTCAGTTCAGATACGTTACGGGTCATTACTGCAATTTCTTGAATATCGCCGTTCATTTCTCTCAGCGGGAATGCATCAAACGTAAACTGCAAACCATCTATAACTTTTGGCAGGGCAATATCAGTTGCTTTTTTTCCTTCAAAAACTTTTTGTATAACAGGTTGAATTTCTTTCCATGCTGCATCGTTTATCAGCGGAAATAAACGGGTGCCAATCATTTTTTCACTGTTCAGCTTCAGTAATTTCACTCCTTCGCCCCCCACAAAAATGTAATTATAATTTTTATCAATAACAGACAAAGTTCCATCGGGATAATTTTGAATGATATTGTTCAGCATCGTGGTTACTGCATGTATTTGTTCTTCTGCTTTTTTACGTTCAGAAATATTGGCAGATACACCCATATATCCTGTTATTTCATCGCCATTATTTCTTAAAGCTGTAACAATCAGTGTAACAGGAAAATGTGTTCCGTCTTTCCGCACATACATCCACTCATCTTCATACATCATGTTTTTCCGGGCTTTGGCAATATAGGTTTCAAAACCGGGTTCAATTTTTTCACTGAGCTCTTCAGAAAATTGTTTGGCCCTTTGTTTGGTTTGTACAGGGCAGTGAAACAATACCGGCGAATGTTTTCCGATTACTTCATTTGCTTTATAGCCCAGGTGTGTTTCAGCAGCACGGTTAAAGATTTGAATAATTCCTTCTTTGTTGGTAGCAATAATCATTGCGCCTGCGTGCTGCAATAATGCGTTCTGAAAAAGAATTGCCTGTTCTAATTTGTGATTGGCAGCTTCTAAGTGGTGCAGTGTTTTTTGTAAATCGCCGGTGCGTTGTTCAATTTTGGCTTCCAGTTGGGCGTTCATTTTTGCAATTTGCGCCGCTGCTTTTTTCCGTTCGCTGATGTTGGTTACAAACGCTATAACAAAATCCTCTTTGTTGCGCCGGTAAAAGCTTAAACTGATTTCAACAGGAATTTCAACGCCGTTTTTTTTGATGGCTGTAATTTCTCTTCCTTTCCCCATCATCCTGCTTTCCGGCATCTGCAAAAAGCTTTTATGGTGAGTGGCATGATGTTTACGGTAGCGGGGAGGTATCAAAACTTCAATGGGTTTGTCTGCCAGTTCTTTTTTTGACCATCCAAACTCTTTTGCACCGTAGGGGTTAATGGTTATAATTTTTCCTTTGCCATCCGTTACCAGTATGCCCATGCTGGCGTGTTTAAACAATGCTTCAAAATGAAGCGTAAAATCCTTATCTGTTGATGTGAGTGGCATAACTGCAGTAGCTTTAAAACCTGCTCCCGTTTGCGAAGCTATCTTAACCACAACTAACAGCGGATGATAAATGGTATTAAAAAGTTTGACGGCGGTCAGACCTTTACTAATTAACTGCCTCTTTGAGAGTGGAATAATGAAAAAACCACCATAGCAGACGCTGTGGTGGCTCTAACCCGGTACAGGGCACTCTTTTCCGCACAGGAGGGATGCCTTTTGTATTTAACAAAAGACTTATGCAATCAAATTTTGCAAATGCGGATTTTCCGTGTTGGTGTTTTTATCCGGGTTTTATGCAAACTCTTCAGTTCTTTCTTTTATTTCCTGCTTCAAATCTTCTTTTATGCTGTTCAGTTTTTCTTTACCGTGCCGCAACGTTTTTCTTAACCCGCCGGAAATTTTTTTACCCTGTTCACTGATTTTCTTTCTTGTTTCGCTGCCTTTATCAGGAGCAAATAAAACACCAAGTGTTGCGCCTGCAGCTGCACCTGCTGCCAGCGCTGTGAGTATTTTTGCTGAGTTGTTCATAACCTGTTTTTAATTGTTTATTGATAGCTGTAAGATAAATACAGCAGCATTGAATTAGAATGACGGTGTTCAAAAGAAGGTTTGATGTTTGTCAACACTGTCAGCAATCCCTTTTCTTAATACGCCTTTTTTGAAGAGCACAGGTGTTAAAGAATTTAGCGTAATACGTTAAGACCTGTTTTGTACACTTCAAACCAGCCCGTGCAAAACAAAGCTGTTATTACACAAACGAAGTAATGAGATGCACTGATACCGGTTAGCTGAAACAATTGCTGAACAGGGTGTATAAAATAAATGGAAGAAAGAAAGGCAGCAGACACTATTAATACAAAAGGCGCTAATGAATTTTTATACTTTACCGTTTTAATAAAGGTTTCAGTAAAAGAGCGGTTAATAAATGTGAGAAAGATATTGCTGTAAATAAGTGTGGTGAATACGATGGTGCGGATATACTTAACAGGATAATTATCTTTCATAAAATAATAATAGAGCAGTAATAAACCGGCGGCAATAATAATACCCTGCACCAGGCTTATCAGCAGTTCATCACCTGAAAACATATTGGCAGTTCTTTCTCTTGGAACTTTTTTCATAATAGCCGCTTCCACCGGTTCTTTTTCATAAAAGATGGAACAGGTGGGCCCCATGATCAATTCTAAAAAAATAATATGGATAGGAGTGAAGATGTTGGGAAACTTCCATCCAAGCAATAAGGGTAAAGAAGCAGTTAAAATAATTGGGATGTGGATGGAGATGATGTAACGAACTGCTTTTTTAAGATTGTTATAAATTTTTCTTCCCTGCTCAATGGCAATGGTTATTTTTTCAAGCTGGTCATCGGTTAATATTAAATCAGCCGCATCTTTTGCAATCTCTGTTCCTTTATCGCCCATTGCAATTCCTATATGGGATGATTTTAATGCGGGCCCGTCGTTAATACCATCACCTGTCATGGCCACAATTTCTCCATTGGCTTTAAGGGCATCAATTACTTTTAATTTTGCATCGGGGTACATCCTGGCATAAATGGTTATTTCCTTTACCACATTTTTCAATTCAGCTTCGGAAAGAATCATTACTTCATCGCCTGTAATAAATTTTTCATATTCTTTCACACCGGCCTGCCGGGCAATATTCATGGCTGTTTCAGCATAGTCGCCCGTAATTAATTTAATGGTAATACCGGCTTCATACCATTCATGAAAAATTTTGTCAATGTTTTTTCTTGGCGGGTCATATAATGCAAGCAGGCCTTCAAACTTCCAGTTAAAATCATCCTGCATTACGGGATAATTACCTTCATGCACAGCGCTGCAGGCGGCAATCACCCTGTAACCATCTGATGCTATGTTTGCAATCATCGCTTTCATTTTTTGAACTTTGGCATCATCCACTTTGCAAATTTTGAAAATCCTTTCCGGCGCCCCTTTGGCTGCTATTATCCGGGTATTATTCCATTCATATACATGCGTCATCATGGGCGGCTGGCCACTTAAGGGATATTCATAAATTATCTTCAGCGGTTTTTCTTTTGTTATATCAAAATGCTGTTGATATGCTTCCACAATTGCTTTTTCCATAGCATCAAACGGGCTGACTTCACTGGCTAATCTTGCATAACGCAATACATTGCCATTTTTTAGTTGGATGCTATTACTCAAATCTTCCACCAACCCTGTTTCATCATCATAAATTATTTTTACCTGCATTTTGTTTTCGGTAATGGTTCCCGTTTTATCCAAACAAATCACACTTACTGCTCCCAGGTTTTCTATTGTTTGCGGCTGACGTGTTATGATTCCTTTCTTAGCCATGTAATAAGCCCCCAATGCCATAAAGGATGAAAACGCAACAGGTATTTCTTCCGGTACGGCAGACATAGCCAGTGTTAACCCGAATAATAAACTCTGCACTACATTTTTTGTATCGAGATAATTAACGCCCCAGATAGTAACAAAAGCAATGAACCCAATGCCTGCCATGATTTTTACAAAGCGGCCAATTTGATTTTGCAATAACGTTTTGGAAGATGAAATGGCGCTGATGGACTTGCCCAGTTTGCCCAGCATGGTATGAATGCCAATAGCAGTTACCTGCGCATAACATTTACCTGAATTAATTACTGTTCCCTGGAATAATTGATTATGGCCTTCAGCGCTGTCTTTATCTGCAGGAATTGATTCGCCGGTGATGATGGATTCATTTACCGTTAAATCATTTTGCTGAACAATAACAGCATCAGCCGGGATGCGGTTGCCTTCTTCTAAAATCATTAGATCGCCCGGCACCAAATCTTCACTCAGTATTACCTGCTCTTTTCCATCTCTTACCACTGTTATTTTGGGCTCAGTGTATTTTTTTAATTCGGCCAGCGCCTTTGTACTTTTTACTTCCTGGTACACAGAAATAGCTGCAACAAAAATCATGGCTGCCAGCATCAGCACACCTTCTTTAGCCTCACTCAAAATAAAATAGGCGGCGCAGGCCACAACAAGCATAATGAACATTGGTTCTTTTACAATGTCCCAAAGAATATGCACCAGCCTTCTTGGTTTTTCTGCTTCAAAAAGATTTTTCCCGTATTGCTTTTGCAGGAACTGAATTTGAGTTTCATTCAAACCATTTAATTGAGTTGTATATGTTTTATTTTCACTCATTTTAAAAACTCCATTTCATCCGCAGAAAACCACGGTGGTTTACTGCTTCAAACTTGTTGTTGAGTTGAGTAAAAAAAGATTGTGCTATTATATCCACATCCAGGTTAGTGGCAATGTTGTATTTTAAAGAAGGAAGCAAGATAACAAAGTTGGTGCCGGGTGCATACAAAACACTCATGTTGCCGGAGAGCAGGGGCGTAAACTCTTTAGCAGCAGTTACAATGAAATTCCACCGGGTGGGCATCAGGTTTTCAGGCGATAATTTAAGATTGATGTTTGTAAAATCTGTTACCGGTTTTGTGAGCCCGTGATGCACATACAAAAACCCTGTACTTACATACCATCCTTTTTTAAACATATAATCAGCTTCAACAGTTGCGTTAAAATGATTGGCTGAATCTTTGTTGCCGAAATAGTATTGCAGTTCGCCTTTAAACCCGGCGTCTTTAATACTTCCCGCCCAGCCTGCTCCAACAGTTGGATGTTCATTATACCAGCCGGTAATCAACTGCAAATCGTAATTCCATTTGTTGAGTGCATATTTTATGGCGGCAACATTTCCGTTTTTTTGACCGGTATGTGCATAAGCAAGTTCGGCATTGAATGAACTGTTGAAGAGATACTGAACTTTTCCGCCATCTGCACCCGGTCTTTCTTCATAATCAAAATCTAAAAAATTATAGGCATTAAAAATATCATTGGGGTTCCAGGTGGCGCCAATACCCCAGTTGATACGCTGGCGGCCGATACGAACATTTATATTCTCTTCCCGGAAATCAACATAAAGACGCTCAGTATTGGTATGAAGCACCAGTGATTTATTTTGCAACCAGGGTTTTTGCAAATTCAGTTTTTCATTGGGGTTTCTCAACTGTTTTGCATATTCAGGAACAAGCCTTACCTCATCCCCCCAAATTAAACGGTTGCGAAATTGAGCAACGGCCGTCCATTTTTCATTGGGCATCCATTTTATGTTAAGACGGTTATGCAAAAGATTACCCGCAATGAGGTTCTTAAAATTTTTATCAAACGACAGCGACTCCAGGTTTTTGATATAGCCTCTCAGTTCCCATTTCTTTTTTACTGTAACACTGTCCTGCGCAAATAGAAAAAACGCATTGGTTAAAAACGATATGATAAAAATCCATTTCACTTTAATTTGTTTCTGATAATGATGTATGCAAAATATTAGTGTTCACTTCTGCCGTGTCTTTTGCAATTCTTCCGTCCACTAATGTTATCACCCTTCTTGCCCGGTCAATCACCCGCTGGTCGTGTGTGGAAAAAAGAAAGGTGATGTTTTCTTCTTTGTTCAGCAGCGCCATAATATCCAAAAGATTGGAAGCGGAAGCAGAGTCGAGATTGGCAGTTGGCTCATCTGCCAGTATAAACTGTGGTTTGCTTGCCAGCGCTCTTGCTACTGCCACTCTTTGCTGCTGGCCTCCTGAAAGTTTAGATGGCCGTACATTTAATTTATCTTCCAATCCAATCTCTTTAAATAGTTTTATCACCCTCTTGTTCCTTTCTTCCCTGTTCATCTTTTGCAGCTGCATAATAAACTCCACATTTTCTTTTGCTGTGAGTACCGGAATTAAATTGAATGACTGAAAGACGAAGCCAATATTCCGCAGCCTGAAATCAATTAATTCATTGGCTGAAAGTTTGGTGATATCAACCCCGTTGATAATAATATTTCCTTCATCAGGTTTATCCAATCCGCCAATCATGTTCAGCAATGTTGTTTTACCGGAACCGGATGGGCCCACAAGGGCAGTAAATTCTCCCCGTTCTAAATGCAGGTGTACATTGTTGACTGCATATACAGGAATTGTTTTAGAGTTATAAACTTTACTGATATTATGGGCGTCAATAACAGCAGCCCCTCTCTCGGTCTCTCCCCGAAGGGAAGAGAGGCCGGGCATTTGTTCTTTTTTCATCTTTAGTAATTTAGCATTTCAACACTTTGTTCTTTATTCAACATTATATATTCAAAATCATTTTCAAATACCAGGGTCTTAACAAGTCCCTTCTTTTGGAGGGGATTTAGGGGAGGCCCTGAAGCGCTTCTACCGGTTTTAACCTCAATGCTTTAATTGCCGGAAACAAACAGGAAAGAATGGCTGTTATAAAAACAATCAGCATTACTCCCAAAAACTTATCTGCCGGAAACTCCGGATAAATTACAGTGCTGTATCCAAAACTGCTCATCATTTCCTTACCCATGCCGGATAAATCCAATCCATGTTTACTGTAATAATTTGTTGCCAGCCAGCCAATCAAAATGCCAACGGGTGTTCCCGCAAGTGTTAGAAAAATTGTTTCGAGCAATACCAATAAAAATATTTTCACTTTGTTGGTACCCAGCGCCACCATCATTCCAATTTCCCTTGTGCGTTCCAGTATGGCCATCAGCATGGTATTGATGATGCCGAATGCCAGTGCAAACATGATAATGGTCATGAGGATATAAGAAAGCTGGTCGGTTGTTTTTACCAGCAAATCTGTTTCAGGCGAAATTTCTTTCCATGATTCAATTTTGTAAGCGGGAAATCTTTGCAGCAGTTGTTGCTTAACGGCGGGCACATCTTCATCATTTTTTAGCAATAAAACAATTTCATGAAATGTGTTTCCTGTTGTGAGCAACGCATTCATGTCGTGCATGGTAACATATACATTCCGTTCATCCAGCGGCGCATTGGCGCTTTGATAGATAGCAGCCACACGAAATGCTCCTGACACAATACTTCCTGAAGTATCAGTAAACGTAAGCACCAGTTTTGAACCTGTTTTCAGCTTCATTTTATTTGCCAGTTTTTTCCCAATCATCACTTCATTTTTCTTGGCACTGTCAAAAACTTTTCCTTCAATTATTTTTTGCTTTAGTTGTGATGCTTCATATTCCTGTTCAGGAATTATGCCGTTTATCTGCACACCGGCGCTGCCGGTGGTGGTGGCAAGCATACCTTTGGTTACACTTCTTGGCGCTGCTGTTTTTACACCGGGCAGCTTTCTGATGTCATTCAATACCCTCTCACCATTAACAATAGTAAATTTTGGTTCATAATCTTTTTTGAAGTTTACATCATGCACTTGTATATGTCCCGCTTCTGCATCAATAGTAGTTCGTATGCGGCTCTTCATCATGCCTTTGTACAATGCGAGCACAGCAATGCCTGCAAAAAGCCCTATTGCTATTGATAACATGATAACAATGCTCCGCATTTTGTTGCGCCAGATATTCCGCCAGGCCATTATAAAAATCATAGTTCAATTTTTGTATTTATTTTTTCATTGCGGCAACGGGGTTCAGCCGCATGGCTTTGTACATGGGATACAGCGATAAAATCAAACCGATAATTAAAACAATAATTCCCTGCCGTATAAAATTGGATGCATCAACAGATGTTGGAAAAATGGGTTCAAAGCCAAACCGCTCGTAGGTCTCTGCCGTTTCGCCGCCAATTTTTATCGGGTGCCTGTTGAAATAATAAACGAGTGGTATGCTTGCAGCAATACCCAATATACAACCTGCCAATACCGTCATTACCGATTCAATTAATAACAACAGCATCAATTTTATTTTTTTCATACCAATAGCCACCAGCATACCCATTTCAAATTTTCGTTCCACCATCATCATGAGTAAAGTTCCGAAAATGCCAAAGCAGATGAGCATGTATAACACACCCTGTACATATTTGGCATTGCTGGTGTCTGTTTTTATATGTTGTTTGATGTCCGGTATAAGCTGGCCCCATGTTAATACTTCGTAATTGCTGCCTAATGCTGCAGCAACTGTTTTAGCTGTTGATTCAGGAACTTTTGTATTGTGTAAGGAAAGCACATAAGAAGTTATCATGCCATAAGCGCTGTAAAAATCCTGCGCTGTTGCCAATGGCATAAACAATGTTTTATCATTTAAATCCGGCGAGCCGAATTTTAATAATCCTTTGATACGATATTTGCCCGCTGCTGTAGCGCCATGATAACCCTGGCCAATCAACACAATGGTGTCGTTCAATTTTAATTTTAACCGTTCGGCCAGTCCCTGTGCCAGCAGTACAGCATTGTCATCATCTTTAATATAATTACCCTGTACGATTTTATTTTTTAGCGAAGTGATTTGATTCTCTTTTTCGGGATGAATACCCACCACCAAACAACCTTTGGTGATTTCTTCTGCAGATACTAATGCAAACGATTCTAATCTGGGTGTAACACCGCTTACATTTTTATCCTGCAATATCTTTTGTTCTGTTTGTGCAGATGCTTCAAAACTATTGTCCAGAATTTGCTCATCCTGGTAGCCTTGCTTGTGCACCTGTACATAACCTGTGTAAAAACTTACCACGTTTTTTACCAGGTTGTCAAAAATGCCATCCCGTAAACTGCTGGTGGCAACAGATAAAATAACCGCAAAGAAAATAGCCGCCATTGTGATGATGGTTCGGTTGCGGTTACGCCACATATTTTTCCAGGCAAGTTTTAGCAAAAACATATTCTGATTTTTTTGTTCTGTAACCGCCGTAAAGGTTGTCAACCGCTGACGGGGTTAGTTAACTAACGGTTTTCATTTTTTCTGCTGTAAAAAAGCCATCTTCAATTGGCCGGTTATATTTAATAGAACGGTAAATCATTTCTGTTTTTTGATTTTTTTTATCTGCCGGTATCATCTCAAAACGTGTTGGTATCAGCCTGCTGTCCATCATTTTTACATCATACGCATTCATGATATTGATGAGAGTGCCGTCTTCATCATAAAATTTGGTATGCAGCTCCAGGAAATCTTTTTTATCAATGCATACAATCAGTTTGCCCCACACTACGGCCGCTTCGGGCTTTGGAATCATTTGAATGATGTAACAGTTTCTGTCCTGTATAACTGTATCACCAATTATACTGTGGTTGTAATCATTGACTATGGATGATTCTTTTACCAAATCATCATTGGTAAAATCGGTTCCCATCCAGCTCTGGCTCATCATGGATGGCGGCAGTTTGATGGTTCGTTCCAGTGAAGGCATCCAGTTCCACACTTCTTTTTTACGTTTAAGAAAAACAATGCCTTTGTCTTTTGCGGGAGATTGAACCAGTATCATGGAAAAATCGCTTCCTTTCATCCATGCTTTTACATCCATACTTCTAGTCCATGTGGGACGGATAGTTTTAATAGTGAGTTCCACCTGGGAAGTAGCGCCTCTCATTTTTTCATCAGCCTTCTGAACAATTTCTTTGGCAGACTGTGCTGATGTTTGCAAAGCAAACAAACAAGATATTAAGAATGATAATTTCATGGTGTTTACTAACAAAGCAAGATATGCCGTGGAGGTGTTGTAAATGATGATGCCTGTCACAGTTTCTTTTGACATTCATTTGTATGGCATCGCTTTGCAAAATGATTTCGGTTGCCTCGCTGCAGCGCCGCCATCAATAACCATACAGGTACAGGTAAAATTGATTACTGCTTTGCCTCCGGCAACATACACCCTTATTGCCTGCATCATTATGTATTGGTTTACCCTGATACCTGCAAAGGTTCCTTTCTTCCCAACTCCTTTAATCGTTTGATATGTGAACGGAGTGCATCAGCAAAAGTTGGTTTCAAATTATAGGTAAAGCCAAATTCTTTTGCAGTTTTTTCCACAATAGGCGCAATTTTCCGGTAATGAATATGGCAGATATTGGAAAATAAATGATGCTCAATCTGAAAGTTCAACCCTCCGATATACCAGTTGAGAAAAAGATTGTTTCTTGCAAAGTCGGATGTGGTACGCAATTCATGAACCGCCCATTCGCAATGGATGATTCCTTCGCTGTTGGACGCCAGTTGTTCAGCTCCTTCCACCACGTGTGCCATTTGAAAAACAGTGCTTAAGATGCAGCCCGCCGTCCAGTGCATGATGAAGAACCCCAGCAGCGCCTGCCACCAGGCAAACGGAGTAAATAATATTGGAAGGCCAATAAAAACAAAGAGGTAAATAACTTTCACCAAAACCATTTTAAAATATTGAAACGCCGGGTTGCCGCCATGTTTCCCGGTGAGGCCTGCGTTATTGTATTCGGCCAGTTGCGTAAAATCTTTGATGAGTTTGGAAATGGTCATCAACCCATAAAAGAAAAAAGCATGAATATGCTGATGGCGGTGAATTTTTTTAAGTGGTGCAAATGCTGATAACCTGATAGGCCCTCTTGATGCAATGTCCTGGTCGTAGCCATCAATATTTGTATAAGTATGATGTAAAATATTATGCTGTATTTTCCAGTTCAAAACATTGCTGCCCAGCAAATACATCGTGCTGCCTAAAAGTTTGTTTACCCATGGCTTGCCGGAATAAGAGCCATGCACGGCATCATGCATCACACACATGCCAATGCCTGCCATGCCAATGCCAATAATAACTGTTAACAACATTGCAACCCATGCATTCATTGGTATTGTAAATATCATTATGAAAGGGGCAATGTAAACAGAAAGCATTACTGCGGTTTGAACACCCAGCGCCCAATTGCCTTTTGTTGAAATACCCTTTTCTTTGAACCAGGCATGTACATTTTTCCGCAGCGCTGCTGAAAATTCTTTTTGCTGTTTATCTGTGCAAACGAATTTTATTGTTTTCATACCCACTGTTGTTTTGCAGTTTAAAAATACACTTTGGAATAAAAAACAACAATGACAGTAATCATACATTGTCTTGAAAAAAGCTGCAGCTGAAACATACCTGTTCAACAATAGGTATTGATGGATTGCAAAACATCTGCTGAAGTTTTTTTAAGATACGCAAGTAATATATGCAAGGCTTAAAATTATCCTGTTCATTTTTATTTTCTATCTGGCCACCGCACCGCCATCAATCACCATCTCAGCGCCGGTCATAAATGAAGACTCATCAGAAGCAAGGTATAAAGCGGCCCATGCAATTTCCATTGGATTGGCCATACGGCCCTGCGGACTCATGTTCTTAACTATTTCATCCATGCCCGGCGCTTTTATTAAATCTTCAGTCATAGGCGTGAGTACACCGCCCGGACAAATTGCATTGGCCCTGATATTATCTTTTGCAAATGTTACAGCTATATCTTTGGTAAGCATGATCAATCCGCCTTTGGATGCTGAATAAGCGGCGCCGTTACCGCCCACCAATCCTGCAATGGAAGCAATATTTATGATTGAGCCACCACCATTTTTTTTTATGACGGGAATACAATTTTTGCAACCCAAAAATGAACCGGTAAGATTTACAGCTATCACTTTATCCCAAAGTTCTTTTGTGGTTTGCTCACAATCTGTAAAACCGGGATAGATGCCTGCGTTATTTACCAGAATATCCAGTTTGCCAAAAAGCGAAATAGTTTTGCTGATGATAGTTTTCCAATCTTCATTATTAGTTATATCATGAACAGCATACTCCATTTGCAAACCATCGGCCTTAGCTGCCTGCACCCATGCTTTTAGTTTTGTTTCCCGGTTATCTGTTGCCATTACTTTTGCACCTTCCTCCGCAAATAGTTTTGCTTCTGCTGCACCCATACCACCGGCGGCGCCTGTAACAATTGCCACTTTATTTTTAAGACGGTTCATAAAATGCTTTTTAAAAAATAAATATTGTTTTATTTGGCGGGATATGGATTGATGGCCATCAAAGTAAGCAATGAGAATGGTTAAGCTTTAGCGGTTATTCTCAAAACAATTCAAAAAAAGAAACATATGAATTAATGCAGGCAACAGGGGGAAAACAACAAATTGAGAAATAGGATAAAGTTGCAGCGATTTAAGACAGGATTTTATTCACCTTTGCCTGCATATCTTCCCAGGAGAAAGGTTTTACAATATAATCGTCAGCGCCCATTTGCATACCCCATTCAATTTCTTTTTTTTCGGCAGATGCCGTAAAGAAAATAAACTTTGAATGATTAAGTGATGGCTGCTTTCGTACATATTCCAGCATGTGGTAGCCATCCATTACAGGCATTTGAATATCACATAAAATTAAATCGGGTAATTGCTGAAGGGCCATCTGGCAACCTTCATTGCCATCACAGGCAGATAAAACAGTATAATGGTCAAGCTCCAGCAGTTCGGCTAAATTTTCTCTTATATGTAAGTTATCCTCAACAATAAGAATTTTGCTGTTCATAATTGTGAGTTTTGTTTGAAAGGAACAGCAAGGTAGGAACAAAAATTAAGCCGGCAAGTTTAATTTTGCAAGTAAGTTTAAAGATAACATTGAGGCAAAGCAGCCGCAAATCAACAAAAATTTGCTTTATTTTTTGTTTTGGCCTTCCATTTTTTGCTTTTCCAGCTTTCTGAAATAGCCACGTAAAAAAATACTGTGTTTGAGTGCTTCCATATTCTGGTTAAAATTGTCGGTTCCTTTTTGAATATTGTACAAGCTGCTATTGAGCTTTTGTACCATTGCTGAATCCCGCAGTATTGCATGTGCCGGGCCCTTGCCATTGTTGATATCATTACGGATGCCGTTTACGATGTTTGTAATTTGCGCTGCCAGAGAATCGGCTCCGGTGCCAGCATTTTTAATTTTTGAAACAGCGTCGGTAAGATTATTGGCAAAAGCAGAATCCCTTAAAATCATACCTGCAGAGCCTTTCCCATTTTTTACATCTGTAATAATGATGTTTAAAGAACTCACCATTTCATTGGCTTTTACTGCAGCAGCACGTATATTGCCAACAGATGCTTTTACCTGCTGCGGTATGGACGCATCATTGAGCAATTGCCATAAACCATTACTGCTGTTGTTAAGCCGTTGTGCAGTTATTTTTAATTCAGCGGCTATTACCGCCACATCCTGGTTGGTTTTGGAAAGTGTTTGCAACAACTCATCCGTGTCAATTGCTTTTTTTGTAACCAGCAAATCCCCGTCAACGGCAAGTGAACCCGGCTGTTTTGAGGGGATGATGTTTACCACTTTATTACCAACAAAGCCTTCTGTGCCAATAGAAACGATGGCATTCCTGCGGATGATGTTCTTCATGTTTTTATCCACCAGCAGGGTTACCTCAATAAGCGTATCATTTAAAATTGAAATTTTTTTAACGGTGCCCACTTCAATGCCGGCATACCTTACGTTATTACCTGCAACAAGACCCTGCACATGTTCAAACCTTGCTTTGAGTACATAGGTAGCGCCAAACAAACTCCGGTTTTTGCCAATCATATACAACAGCAGTATGAGGAAGAGTAAACCTCCTGCAACAAATGCACCCAGTTTAATATTATTGATAATACGTTTTGCCATAATCAGATTCCTTCAAAAAATTGTTTCACCTTTGGGTCTGTGTTTTTTAAAAGTTGTTCAAAGTTGCCGCAGGCATAACACATTCCGTCCACCAGTATCACAATACGGTTGCCGGCTGTTCGTACACAGTTCATATCATGCGAAATAATGATGGAAGTTGTATTGTATTTCTGCTGTATTTCCATCATAAGACCAATAATTTCTTTTCCTGTAATGGGGTCGAGACCGGTAGTGGGCTCATCATATAAAATAATTTCAGGTTTTAAGATGAGTGTGCGGGCCAGTGCAATACGTTTACGCATCCCACCGGAAAGTTCGGCAGGCATCATGTTTACTGTATGCGCAAGGCCCACATCTTCCAGCGATTCCATCACCATATCATTTACCTGCTGCTGCGAAACTTTTATCCAGTGGCGGCGTAATGGAAACTCCAGGTTCTGCCTCACCGTCATTGAATCATACAACGCATTGCTCTGAAATAAAAAACCTGTTTTGGCTCTTATCTTATCCAGTTCCGTTTCATTAATACCGGTAATGCTTTTTCCAAACAGTTCAATATCTCCTTTATCGGGCTGCAGCAACCCAATGATGCATTTGATTAATACGGATTTTCCCGAACCTGACTTACCCAGCACCACTACTGTTTCTCCTTTACTAACATCTAAATTAAAATCAACAAGTACATGATTTTCTTTAAACGATTTGTACAGATGGCGGATGGATAAAACGGTTTCAGTTGTATCGTCTGTGTTTTTGTTTACAACGGCCTGCTGTTTGTTTATATCATATATCAGTGTCATGATTAAAATTTGCTGAGCTGCTTTTCATTGCTGATTATATTTATGCAGTTGATATGCTCCATGTTGTTAAGGCAGTTGAAGAGTCGAGACGTTTGCAGTCTCGATGCCGACCAAAAGCGTCGGCATGCGACCCCGCCTATGGCGGGACAGGCGCAACTGCAGCCACATAGTACTTCCGCAGCTAAGTACATAAAAAAGAACTGATTAATACAAATTGAGCAAATCAGTTACCTGCACTGCAATTAAATCAAGAATAAAAACCAGTACAGATGAAATAACTACCGCTGAATTTGCAGAGCGGCCAACACCTTCGGTTCCTTTGCTGCTGTTATAACCCTTGTAGCAGCCAATAATGCCCACGGCAAAACCAAAGAAAAAACTTTTGATAAATGCGGGCAGTACATCACTAAAGGAAAGATTATCTAACACCTGTTTCCAGAAAAAAACAAAACTGGTATTGCCCCTGATGTTTACACCGAGGTAAGAGCCGTATAATGAAATGGCATCGCCCAGCAGCACCAGCACCGGCAGCATTAATGTGGCCGCAAGCACACGTGTTACAACTAAGTATTTAAAAGGGTTGGTGCCGCTTACTTCCATAGCATCTATTTGCTCTGTTACTTTCATGGAACCCAGTTCTGCGCCAATGCTGCTTCCTATTTTACCTGCAAAAATTAATGCGGTAATAACAGGGCCAATTTCTCTTACAATAGCAATGCCCACAATAGCCGGTAGTTGCGACTCCACGCCATAATCAATCATGGAAGGGCGCAACTGCATGGTTAATACCAAACCCATAATAAAAGCAGTGAGCCCCACCAGGGGTAATGATTTATAGCCAATAACAAAACACTGCCGGGTAAACTCTGACAGTTCAAACCGGGGTTTAAACCACTGGCGGAAGAAACGTGCAATGAAGTGTGAAGTTTCACCGGCTTCATTTAAAAAGCGGGTAATAGCAAGTGACTCGTTCATTTGAAAAAAACCTGTTCAAAATTGTGAAATGGCAAACAGATAAATTATGAACAAGAGCACGGGAAAGATTGATTGTAGTCAGGGTACGGAGAGCGGAGAGGCTGGTTGGCTTTTTCTTTTGATTTCTGCCTGCTGTATCATCATATACTCTGCAATGTTCTCTGTATCCACTGCGCCAATAAGCGCCCCGTTTTCATACACGGGCAGTATGGGAATATTTTCATCGGCCATTAATTTATAAATATCATCCAGCAGCATTTCTTTTTGCAGCGCTATGGTGCGGTTGTTCATATATTTTTTTACAGGCTCGGTGATGTCTTTGTTTGAAAGATGGCTGATGATTTCTTTTTTTGATAAAGCGCCCGTAACCATTGCGTTTTCTGTTATTAAAAAACTGGATGCCTGGCTGTTTAATAATTGCTGAGCTGCTGTTTCTAACGTATCATTGGCAGACAGCGTGTGGAATTCCTTCATCATTACATCACTTACCGTTACATCTTTTAATAATGATTCAGATTCAACAATCACTGCTTCAGTACGGGCCGCAAAAAAAATAAATATACCAATTATAAGCAGCAGGGGATTAAAGAGCAATCCCCAAATTACAAATACTATTGCAATTGCCTGGCCAATACGTGCTGCAACAACAGTTGCCGTTAAGCGGCTGAGTTTAAACGACAGTAATGCCCTGAGCACACGGCCGCCATCCATGGGAAAAGCGGGAATGAGGTTAAAAAGCGCCAGCATTAAATTAATGGCTAACAGGTTTTGTAAAAAATTATCTGTAGCAGGAAAGGCATCGGATTGCACCAGCAATACAGACTGCCCCGTTGCATAAAGAAACACAAACAGTACACCTGCAATGATGATGTTTACCAATGGCCCGGCAATGGCAACCAGTAACTCCTGGCCCGGTTTTTCAGGAATACGCTCCAGCAGCGCCACGCCGCCAACAGGCAGCAGTAAAATATGTTTTGTTTTTATGCCGTAACGTTTGGCTGTGAGTGCATGGCCCAGTTCATGAAATGTGATGCAAACAAACAGCAGCAGAATAAAACTTACAGTAAGTACTATACGCTGTGTGTTTGCTCCTGCACGGATCTGTGTAAAAATAATCCACAGTATGAGTAACAGAAAGGTCCAGTGCAGAAACACTTCAATGCCAAACAGCTTTCCTATTTTAATACTTGCTTTCACTTATACAGGATTAAGTTTTTGAAGCAACTTCATTTCTGCCTGTTTGATGTTTTCAATTCCTTTTAACAACGCATCAGGGTTAAACGAAATACTGTTAATACCCTGCTCCACTAAAAACTGTGCAAACTCCGGAAAGTCGCTGGGCGCCTGGCCGCACAATCCAATTTTAACGCCTGCTGCTTTTGCTTTTTGAATCATTTGCGCAATCATACTCATTGCTGCTTCATTTTTTTCGCTGAACAGATGACTGATGATGGCCGAATCCCTGTCAATACCCAGTGTAAGTTGTGTTAAATCATTAGAGCCAATGGAAAAACCATCAAAGATTTCTGCAAATTGCTGAGCCAGCACCACATTACTTGGAATTTCGGCCATTACATATATTTCAAGATTGTTTACGCCCTGTTCCAATCCGTAGTTTTTCATTTGTTCAATTACTTTTTTTCCTTCCTGCAGGGTTCTGCAAAATGGTATCATGAGTTTTACATTGGTTAAGCCCATCGCATCACGCACTTTAAGCATGGCTTCGCACTCCAGCCGGAAACCTTCTTTATATAACGGATGATAATATCTTGAAGCGCCACGAAAGCCAATCATGGGGTTTTCTTCCTCCGGTTCAAAATCTTTTCCGCCAATAAGATGGGCATATTCATTGGTTTTAAAATCACTCATGCGCACAATCACATCCTTTGGATAAAAAGCGGCGGCAATGGTGGCCACACCTTCGGCCAGTTTATCAACAAAATATTTTTCTTTATCGTGATAGTGATGGGTGAGTTGTTCAATTTGCTGTTTTACAGCTTCGTTTTTTAATTCATAAAATTTTACCAGCGCCATCGGGTGAATTTGAACAGCGTGCATGATAATAAATTCAATACGCATCAGGCCCACACCATCATTGGGATAAAAAGATAACTGAAACGCTTTTTCAGGATCGGCAGCAATGAGCATTACTTCTGTTGTTTCAGGTTTTGTGATGTTTGAAAAATCAATGGCGGTTTCTTTATACTCCAGTTTTCCTTTATAAATAAAACCTGTTTTACCTTCTGCACAGGAAACTGTAATTAATTCGCCATCAGCAATCACTTCAGTAGCATTATTGCAGCCTGTTATGGCAGGAACGCCCAACTCCCTTGCAACAATAGCTGCATGACTGGTTCTTCCTCCTTTATTGGTAATAATGGCGGCTGCTTTTTTAAGAATGGGATCCCAGTCAGGGCTGGTTAAATCAGTAACAACAATTTCACCCGGTTGCAATTTGAAAGAGTCTTTGGCTGATTGTAAAATTCTTGCAACACCTGCAGCTATTTTTGAACCAATTGCCTGGCCCTTTACAATTGCAGGCGCTTTCGTAAGCAGTTTGTATTCTGTTATCTGAAACGGATTTTTTTGTGAATGTACTGTTTCAGGTCTTGCCTGTATGATAAACAGTTCACTGGTAAATCCATCTTTTGCCCATTCAATGTCCATGGGTTTATTATAATGCTGCTCTATGAGTAATGCCCAGCGTGCCAGTTTCATTATTTCATCATCATTCAAAACAAATTGCTCCTGTTTTTCTTTTGAAGTAGTGGTGTTGATTACAGGATTTTGTTCATCTGTTCCATATACCATTGTTTTTGCTTTTTCGCCCAGTTTTTTTTGAACGATTGCATATTTCTCCTGTAGTAATGACGGTTTGAAAACCAGGAACTCATCCGGTGTTACGGCGCCCTGAACAATGTTTTCGCCCAGGCCCCACACGCCGCTTAAATGAATGATGTTTGTAAAACCGGATTCCGGTTCCAGTGTAAACCCAACGCCGGAACAACCTTTATCGCTCCTTACCATTTTTTGCACACCCACACTCAGCGCTACTTTTTCATGTGCAAAGCCATTGTCTTCACGATATTTTATGGCCCTGTCAGTATAAAGCGAAGCGAAACATTTTTTTACTGAACGCAGTAATGCTTCTTCGCCTTTTATGTTGAGAAAAGATTCATGCTGCCCTGCAAAACTGGCCTGCGGTAAATCTTCGGCAGTGGCGCTGCTGCGTACAGCCACTTCAAAATAGTTTTCTCCGCAGAGTTCTTTGTATGCGTGAACAATTGCCGGTTCTAAGTTTTTGGGAAGTACGGCATCCAGCATTAATTTCCTTGCTGCGGCTCCTGTTTCTTTAAGATTGGAAAAGTTTTTTTTATCCAGCCCGTACATCAAATCATAAAGCTTTGAGTGTAATGAATTAACAGTAAGAAATTCTTCAAATGCAAAAGAAGTTGTAGCAAAGCCATCAGGAACAGGAATTCCTTTTGATGAAAGTTTGGAAAACATTTCACCTAATGAAGAATTTTTACCGCCTACTGATGAAGTATCAGCAATACTGATTTCCCTGAATTTTTTAACGTATGTATTTTGTGCAGCCATCATTCATGTATTGACATTACCGGCACATGCGCATGCAGCACCAGTTTTTTAGAATAAGTTTTTAAAAACAGCCTGCTGAGGATATCATGGTTTTTTGGAGTAATAATCAGCAGGTCCAGTTTGTTATTATCTGCAAATTCAATAATGGTTTTTTCTGTATTGTCCTGGTGTATGAAATGATAATTGGGTTTCAGGTTGCTTAATTTATTTTGAAGCCAGATGCTTTCTGCGGCTGTTTCCCCGCTGAAGGATTCATCGCTCTCAGTATTTACGTGTATCACATGGAGCTCTGCTTTAAATGTCTCTACTAAGCTCTTCAATTCTTCATAGGGAAGCGTATCCATTACGTTTCTGAAATCACAGGCAAGACCAATTTTGCGCAACCCTTTAAACGTTGCACCCGGCGGCACAACTATTACGGGCCACTGCAAACGCTTAACAGCGCCTGTGGTTACAGCGCCTGCAAACAATTTTTCCAGTGCATCTGCAGTTTCGGCTCCCATCACCACTGCATAAGGGTGTTCTTTTTCACACAGGGCTTTAATGCCGCTGAGTGCATTACCCGGTTTGATGGAAGAGGTAATGGTTATTTTATGATTGCTGTAATCTCTTACTGTTATTAGAAATTGCCGCATTAGCTTTTCAGCTTCATCCTGGAATTGCTGTATATCAAAAGCGGATACCGGTACTTCGCTTACAGGCATTGGTAAAGGAAACACATGCAATATGATCAGTGAAGTGTTCATCATGCCGGCCATATCAGCGGCGTATCTTACTGCGTTAACTGATACATCAGAAAAATCGGTGGGGGCAATAATTGGTTGCATAAGATTAAATTATTAGTCAGGAATAATATTGAATGAGCGCAATATGATAATACTGCTGCAGCAAAGGAGCATCAACAAACTCCACATCGCCACCGCTTTCCAGCACTTTTTCTATTACATCATCCACTGCATCTTTTATATAAGAAAATGTATTAAAAGGCTCTGTGGGTTTATAAATTGTGTCATCGCTGCTCCCGTGCTGTGCTGCGTACATATAATTTTTTTCAACCACCAGCAACCTGCCTTTATGATGTACTGCCTGGCGCCAAACATCATGTATGCCGATTGACAGCTTTTTTTTATCTGCTGCTTCTTCCAGCAGGTTGATTAAATCTTTTTGTTTTACTTTCTTCCAGTCTGCAACATAGGGTTTCACTATTGTTTTAAGTTCTTCCGGTGATGCGTCATCGTAACTGCCATGAATGGCTTCCACAATTGCACCGCCGTGTTTGGTAATTTTTTTAAAATGTCCCAGAATTTTTTCTGCTCCCGCAATAAAAAGCGGAAGGTTATATGATTTAAGGATGATATCAAGACCTTTATCAACGTGCTTGAGAAATTTTTCTGTAATTATTTGTTTATGCTCCTGCATATCAGAAAAATTAGCTACTCTCTGCGGTACATCATTTTCAAATGCATACACCGTTTCAGGAGTGGCAGTAAGTATCCTTACAAAAATGTCGGAGTTTCCGAGAAATATCCTGCTTTCATTAGCACTGAGCAGCAGCACCAGGTATTTGTGCAGCTCTTTTTTACAATACACGAGGTCACGTATTTCAAAGGATTCATCTATAATAAGTTTTTCTTCTACTGCAATATCCAGGTATAACACTTTTTCAAATACAGGGGATACAAAAATGGCAATGCTTTTTTTGTGGGTATTAAAATTTATCTGTTTAACAATGTTGTTGAGTTTATGCAGCATCAGGTCGCAAATCTCATTGGGGTAGTTGTTTCTTAATTCAAGCTCCGTTTTATCCACCAGCAATTTTAATGCATGCGCCAGTTCTGTCTTTGGGTCCATTTTTGGTTCAAACGGCATAATGATTGAAATGGCAGGCCGGAAATGTATGGCATGCATTACTTCTTTTATTTCAGGGGTAATGACGGGCTTCATGGCAAGAATTTTAGATGGCTAAGCTACTTTTAGAAAACCGGATTTATACTGATGCCTGTCAAACATTATTTTGACACTACTCAATTGAAGGTGTTTGAATAAGCAGTTACTTGGCAGTGGTTTACAATACTGTCAACGGACGTTTTTTATTTGAAAAGCGGCTGAAACTGTAAATATATTTTTTATGCCGTTTATTACAGATGATAAGAAAGCGGTTCAAAACAACCTTGAGCTTTCATCCATTTTTCACCAGATGGCAGATTGCTACCGCTACCTTGGAAATGAAGAACGCTTTCGTGCCATTGCTTATGAAAATGCGGCAAAAGTGCTTCACAACATGAAAGAAGATATTTCAGCTTATGCAACAGATATAAAAAGCCTGGATGCCATTGGTGGCATTGGAGAAAGTATTGCAGAAAAAATTATGGAATACCTGCACACGGGACGCATCAAAACATTTGAACAGTTAAAAAAGAAAGTACCTTTTGAATTGCTGGAACTGATGCACAGCAACGGGCTGGGGCCGGCAACACTCAAAACCCTTCATGAAAAGCTAAGTATCAGCAACAGGGAAAATTTAATACAGGCAATTGAAAGGGATAAGCTGAAAACGCTGAAGGGTTTTGGCGATAAGAAAATTGAAATCATTAAACAGTCTTTGAAGCTGGTGAAAGCCGGCAGCAGGATGCCGCTTGCTGAAGCAGCAAAAATTGGTAATGAAATACTCAGCGCTGTGAAGGAGATGCCGGGTGTTCAAAAAGCTGAGCTGGCAGGCAGCCTTCGCCGCAAAAAAGAAACGGTTGGTGATATAGATATTGTGATTGTTGCTGAACCCAAAAACAGGAAGGGGGTTGTTACAAAATTTATTCAATTGCCGCAGGTTGCAAAAGTGCTGGCAAAAGGATTAACCAAAGCAAGTGTTGTGCTGAAACAAAACGATGTACAGGTTGATATACGGTTGGTACATAACTATGAATTTGGCGCCGCCCTGCTTTATTTTACAGGAAGCAAAGAGCATAATGTAAAACTGAGAACAATCGCCAAACAACGTGGCTATAAAATAAATGAATATGGAATTTTTGATGCGGTTACCAATAAACGTATTGCGGGTGAAACCGAGGAGGGGATGTATGCCTTTTTAAAACTGCGTTATATCAAACCGGAAGACCGGCTGGATAAGGGAGAGACAGAAAAAGCTGTTGTAAAATAGCAAGCGTTAAGTTAAGCATACTATGAATAACGTGTTGTGCTATTAAAAATTCATCACGCTTTATAAAATTACAAAAGCCCTGTAAGCCCGCCTGAACGGAACGGGCAGGGGCGAAATGCCAGTAGAAAATAGCAAAACGAAACGAACAAAGAGCCCCATCGGGGCGATGTCATTAAGTTAAGCGTTTCGTCATGTCGAGGAACGGCTTGTCCCGTTTTTACGGGAAGACATCTCATAAAATTCAAGCTGTACGAAATTTATGAGACCTCTCCCTGCGGTCGAGGTGACGCTTAACTTAATGACATTGCCCATCGGGGCGATACATGTGCCGATTTAAAAACATATCGCCCCGATGGGGCTCAAATTATTTGAAATGATTTTTTCTACTGATATATCGCACCTCTGGTGCTGTAGTTTTTTTTAATAGCACAGCACGTTATGAATAAACCTCACAGGTCTTTGCAGGGTGTTTATAAATTACAGACAAGCTAATCAGGCCTGTGTGGTTTCTGCAACATTTTGCATTTCACATAGCAATAGTATAAAACACAAGCGGATTATGGTTTTGCAAACCGCTTGTGAATAAACCGTTTCACCAGTTCTGCAGTAAACAAATAAACAAATACAATCATTACAATATAAAGAAGAACCTGTGCCGGCAGCTTTTCAAAACCTGCCAGTTTGCTGAAGGGCAACCAGGGCAGCAGCCATCCTGCTGTTAAACAAATCAGTACACTCAAAACAAGTTTTTTACCCGGTTTACTTTTTTTAAATGGCGTGTGCCATGTGCGAATGATGAAGACCACTAAAATTTGGGTAGCTAATGATTCCATAAACCAGCCGGTTCGGAACTGGGCTTCACCCAGAGCGAAATATTTATACAGCAGGAAAAAAGTCAGCAGGTCAAATACAGAACTTGTTAATCCGAATATAATCATGTAGCTGTAAATCATTTTCAGGTTCCAGCGCTGGGGTTTTTGAATATAACTATCATCTACATTATCAGAAGGGATGGTTACCTGTGAAGTGTCATACAAAAAATTATTAATTAAAATCTGCACAGGAAGCATGGGTAAAAAAGGAAGAAACAAAGTGGCAGCAGCTACGGAAAACATATTGCCGAAATTGGAACTGAGGCCCATTAAAATATATTTCATGGTGTTGCCAAATGTTTTGCGGCCTTCCAGGATACCTTCTCGTAACACCATCAGGTCTTTTTGTGTAAGAATAATATCAGCGGCATCTTTTGTTACATCAGTGGCGCTGTTTACTGAAATACCAATGTCGGCTGTTTTAAGTGAAGGAGCATCGTTAATCCCATCGCCCATATAACCCACTGCATGATGATGTGATTTTAATGCAATGATGACCCTGTTTTTTTGTTCGGGAGAAAACCGGGTGAAAATAGTGGTTTCTTTTACCCTGCGCTGTAACGCATCATCTGTTAGCCCGTCCATTTCATAGCCCTGCATCATCCCTTTAATGGGCAATCCAATATCCCTGCAAACTTTTTGCGTTACCAAATGATTATCGCCCGTAATAATTTTTACTTCTACTCCAATATTATTGAGCGCTGCTATTACTTCATCTGCATCTTCTTTGGGAGGGTCAAGAAAAGCAATAAAACCCTGCAGGGTCATCTCTGTTTCATCTTCTTTGGTAAAAATTTCATCTGCACCTGTTTCTTTTGTGGCAATGGCCAGCACACGGAAACCTTCGCTGCTGAGAGATTCATACTCAGTTGTGGCTTTTTTTAAAACAGATTCATTGATGAGGCATGCTTTAAAAATTTCTTCGGGGGCTCCTTTACAAACGAGGATGTTCCTGTTTTGAAATGTTACAACCACGCTCATCCGTTTTCTCACAAAGTCAAACGGTATTTCATCTTTTTTGGTGTAAGCGGAAATATCCACTTTCCGGAAAGAAATAACCGCATCATCCAGCGGGTTTTTAATACCTGTTTGATAAAAGCTGTTTAAATAAGCAAGCAGCAGTAAGTATTCTGAATCCTTTCCTTCCTGGTCAACATATTTAATCAAACGGATTTTATCTTCAGTAATGGTTCCGGTTTTATCGGTACACAAAACTTCCATGCTGCCGAAATTGGGTATGGCTGACAGCTTTTTTACAATAACACCTTTCCGGGCCATGTGTGCAGAACCTTTTGACATGGTAACTGCCATAATCATTGGCAGCAGTTCAGGCGTTAAGCCCACGGCTATTGCTAATGAAAACATAAACGATTCAAGCAGGTTGTGTTTCAGCACGGCATTTACAAGAAAAATAAAAAGCACCAGCACAATGGTTACTTTCATAATTAAATAACCAAATGCTGTAATGCCTTTGCTGAAATCGGTTTCTGTTTCAGGCGCAATTAACTGTTCTGCAATTTTGCCAAACTCAGTAGCCGCTCCTGTTTTTACAACGATGGCCCTTGCAGTTCCGGTTATAACACTGGAGCCCATGAACACAATATTGTTCAGATCAGAAGGGTTTTGGCTATCATTGCTGAGCGCTTCACTTTGCTTTTCGCATGGGAATGATTCTCCTGTGAGCGATGACTGGTTTACAAAAAAATCTTTTGCAAAAAGTATCCTTGCATCAGCAGGAACAATTTTACCGGCGCTGAGTAAAATAATATCGCCTTTGCAAAGTTCTTCATGCAGCAGTTCCTGCTGCCTGCTGTTGCGTATTACTGTTGCCTTGTTTTTTACACTTTCCTTCAACCGTTCTGCTGCATTACGTGCATCCCGTTCCTGGTAAAAATCTATGGCAACGCTAATGAGAATCATGAAAAGAATGATGGAGGCATTGATGGTTTCGCCCAATGAGTACGAGATAACTGTTGCAATAAGTAAAATAATAATGAGCGGGCTTTTAAAGTGGCTCAGCAATTCCAGCAGTGCATGCTTATGCTTGTCTGTATGGATAGTGTTTTTGCCAAATTGTTTGATGCGTTTTGCAGCTTCTTCATCTGTAAGACCTGTTGCTTCATTGCTGCTGAGCGCCGCAATCACTTCCTTAGCCGTTAAAACTGAAAGGTAACCGTTTGAAGAAGTTGTTTCTTTTTTCATGATAGTTTGTGAAGCTTTTGTTTATCAGTTTGAGCAGTAATAAGAACGCATCAGTTTCCTTTTATCCGTTTCATTAATACAGAAACAGTTTGCCGGTTCCATCCTTCAAACCGCCCACGCTGCACCACCAATTGATTATCCTGCGGATGCTGCAGGTAATAATGAAATACAAATCTGCCCCGTGCATTTTGCCATCCAAGAATTTGACCGAAGCGTAAATCATTAAACACCAGTGTATTGTTATACTTTTCCACCGTATAAAACTGCTGTGAAAACCGAATGAGCTTTTGCAGGTCTTCATGATCTGCCACCGGCGCCAGCAATGAATCATTACGTGCGAAATATTCAAATGCAATTTCTTTTTTACTGTCAAACACTGAACGAAAGCCAACATAGTAGCCACTGTCATTTCCTGCAACAATATACCACAACCAGTTTTGCAATGGGGCAGGGGTGGTAAAATATCTTGTGTACCTGATGTTTTGTTTTGCAAAGATTTCTTTTACATCCCTGTTAATGCGGATTTTATTGACGGTGCAATAGCTGAGATAGATAAACGGAATAATAAGACCAAACTTCCACCAGAACTTTCGTTTTGTACTGTAGCTGTTTAACGTAATAAGCATAAGCATTGCAATACCCGGCCAGATGGAAAAGAAAAAATCCGCAACATAAACAGTATTGAACGAAAAGCGGGTATGACTGAACGGTTCCAGCCACCCGGTTCCATAATTATTAAAACCGTCTAAAAACAAATGCAGAAAAACTTCTGTTGCAAAAAAGAAAATCCAGGTACTGAAACGGATATTGTGCGGTTTGTGAATTTTATCAGCAGCCAATGCAAATACAGGTACAATAAGCAGGGCAAATAAAATAGAATGAGTAAAGCCACGGTGTGCCAGTAAATTTTCTGAGGTACTCATCCACAGAGATGTAATAAAATCAATATCAGGAATGCTTTGTGCCAGTGCGCCCCATATCATTGCTTTTTTGCCAAAGCCTTTTTTAAAAAATGCTTCACCAACGCAGGCGCCAATTGCTATGTGAGTAATGGAATCCATTCGTTTTAAATTTCCATGAGCCGGTAACCCGTGCAATAACTGCCAGTACTAACGCACTTATATAAACTGACCAGTTGTATTTGTCTGTTGATTGAAGTAATAACTTTAGACTTCTTTTTCAGGGTTATTTATTATGTGCAATAAAGAGTGGCAGCTTTACATTTTTCATCAGTACATCAGCCATACTTTGCCTGAACCAGCGTGATACAGCTGATCTTCTGTAAGCGCCCAGCACTACCATTGCATTTTCTTTTTCATTCTTTAAGTAATTCATCACTTCTTCTTCCGCCAGTCCTTTTAAAACAGTATAAACTGCTTTGGGAAAATGGCGCTTCATAAACTCTTTCATCATTTTATTATCCGGCAGGTGAAGCGAGTTGCCGGGGCTTTTTACTGAAATCACTTCTACAGGTAAATGTTTCAGGAAAGGCATCATATAACTGAACATTTTTACAGCGTGTACTGATGAAGGCTCACCATCGTACAAGATCACAATTTTATCAACAGACTTAAATTTTTCAGGAACCACCAGCACCGGGCACTGAGTATCTCCCAGCAAATCACGGATAAAACGTGTGGGCAAGCTTTCAGTATAATGTGTAAATGTTTCGTTGCCGTCAATAATCAGCAGGTCTGCATAAATGGTTTCATGCTTTAATTCCTGTATAGCAATGTTACGGTCTTTATGAATGGTAAAGTGGATTCCTTCTTTTTCACAGGCTTTTTTAAAATCTTCAGCGGCAGTGGCACGTGTTTGTGTGTCCTTAGCATCAAGTTGTTTAAGTTTCGTTTCACCAGAGCCTTCTTTAACAGCAAGTTCATAAATTTTATAACTGGTATAAGAGGGGTCATCCAGGAAAATGCCCACTAAATGTGCACCGGATTGTTTTGCAAAATGAATGGCATATTCCCTGGTGCTCCTGGAATATTTAAGTCCATCAAATGCTGCTGCTATCTTTTTCATATGAAAATAAGTTTAGTGATCAGGTTTTAATGCTTTTATTGATGTGCGATAAATAAAGGCTGTGTTATTGTTTTAATTAATAAATCAGCATGGCTTTCTTTGAGAAATCTTGATAATGTGCTTCTTCCGTAAGCGCCCATTACAATAAATGTATTTTTCCTTTTGTACAGATAGTTAAAAAGGGCGGCGCTTCCGGATCCTTTCACGGCTTCAAAATGTATGCTTGTATAATAATTTTTCAGCCAGCTGCTGAATTTGATTTTTTCGCTTTCTTCCCAACTGCCTGTTTCATTAGCCTGTAATACTGTTACTTTTTTAGAATTAAGTTGTGTAAACAGGTACGTAAATAGTTTAATGGCATAAACAGAGGAAGCAGATGCATTACAGGTCATTATAATTTCATTAACGCCGTCAAATGTTTCAGGGGCAATAATTACCGGGCACTCTGCTTTTTCCAGCATATCTTTTACAAAACCGGTGAGCGCCCCTTCGTTCTTTTCTTCAAAGGAAATTTCTGAATCAATAATCATTACATCGGCAATACGGCTCTCATCAAGTAATTCTTTGGCAGGCACACCTGCATCCCGGTAAATATCATAATTCACTTCTCTGCTGATACAACCTTCTTTAAAAGCGGTAATATTTTTTTCAATCAGCAGAAGTTTTTCTTTATGACGGGCTGAATCTTCATCCACTTCCCATTCCACCATGGACGGGCCGTGCAGTTTTTTTACAACTGCTTTTTCTTCCTCCGCAAAATTTTCAGGAAAAACCCCGGTAACTTTTGACTTTGTAAGTTTTGCCGGGTAGCAGGAAAAATCCATGGCATTTTTATCAGGGTTAACTGCATTAACGGCCAGCAGGATTTTTTCCATATACTATTTTTCTCAAAACTATCAAAGACATTGAGAAAGGATGATGATGTGCATTTGAAAAAAGATTGACAGCAATCAAACTATAACAGCTATCATTAAACTTCACCTGCATAAGTTAATGTTATTAAGATTACAAGGTAAAGTAAACCCGGCAGATAACATTGATGGTACACCGCTTTACTGAGCTTTGTTTGCCTTTTGCATAATCATCAGCATTCCAAAATACATCCAGCGAATTTTATTCATCACTCATTTGTTCAAAGCCCCATTTGTCATCCAGGTTGAAATTCTCTTTCAGGAACTTCATAGGGCAAGTGTTTTTCTGCTTTAGGGCATAACTCACCATATCTTCAGCTTTGCGGAGTTTTTGAGTGAGGGTGGTTTCCAGTAACCGGATGTTCCCGTACTCTAAGGGAAGTTCTTTTGAAATTCTTCCGGTCTTTCTGTTAAAGTATTGAATTGGAATGTTAACCCCGGTACTTAATACCACCCGTTTCTCCGCAGGAAAGCAATACTGCAGAGAAATCGGAGTAATTCCATTTTTGTTTACTTTCGCCTTTCGGGCAATGAGCTTAATTGGATAACGCATAACTTGGTCTGTTTCAAGTCTGGTAAAATGTTACCAGGCTGTATAAAGGCAGAGCGGAACAAGATACCGGTTTGTTTATAAACATCTAAAAACAAGCATTTTCTGTTAAGATAGATAAGGAGAAGTAAAGTTGTTCATAGCGGATTTGGAGGGCGTGGGTCTTTTTTGTTTTGTACAACTGCCGGCCACTATCTGCTTCACTGCAGTTCAAATCGTATCTTCGCCCCTCAACTTTTTATTATGGATGAACAACAAATGAACCCCCAGGGGCAATTGAATATTGAAATAACCGAAGAAGTGGCCGAAGGGGAGTATGCCAATCTCGCCATCATTACCCACAGCCATGCAGAGTTTGTGATTGATTTTGTAAACGTCATGCCTGGCACACCCAAGAGCAAAGTAAAATCAAGAATCATTTTTACACCGCAGCATGCCAAGCGTTTTATGAAAGCGCTTACCGAAAATATTCAGCGGTTTGAACAGGCCAATGGCAGCATTCGTGACCTGGAAGATATTGCCATACCCATGAATTTTGGCGGGCCTACGGCGCAGGCGTAAAACAGTTTTTAGTTTTTAGTTCTGAGTTTTGAGTTGTGGTGATACCAACTAATATTTTCATGGCATCGTCCCTTGCGTCGCAATCCTTTCATCGCATCTGCAAATGGCATCAATGGTTTGCAGGTAAATGCTTCATCACGGGTCGGGGCGCTGCAAGCGACCTGAACCATACAAACGAAACTTTATTAAAAATTTATGCCTGAGCAAATATTTTCATACAATCAACTCTATCAGTTCACAAAAAATATTTTCTCGGCTATCGGCTGCAGTGAGGAACATGCCACTACTGCCACCAAAGCATTACTGGCGGCTGATGTAAGAGGTATTGACAGTCATGGCGTGGCACGCCTCAGCGGTTATGTGCGTTTGTGGGAAGCAAAGCGTGTAAATGCAACGCCCAATATCCGCATCATTCATGAAAGCCCATCAACAGCAGTGGTGGATGGCGATGCTGGATTGGGTTTAGTAGTTGCCGTATATGCCATGAACATTGCTATTGAAAAAGCCAAACAATGCGGCACCGGTTGGGTGAGTGTGCAAAACAGCAATCACTTTGGTATTGCAGGTTATCATGCAATGATGGCGTTGCAGCATGATATGATTGGTATGGCTATGACCAATGCAAGCGCATTGATGGCTCCCACTTTTTCAAAAGAACGGATGCTGGGTACCAACCCAATTGCTGTTGCCATACCTGCAGGTAATGAAGAACCTTTTATTGCCGACTTTGCAACAACAACTGCCGCCAATGGAAAATTAGAAATCTTGCAACGTAAACATGCAGATGCACCTGTTGGATGGATTCAGGATGAAGAGGGTAATGCAACAACGGATGCACATGCGTTGAAAAATAAAGGAGCATTACTGCCATTGGGAAGCGATAGCGAACATGGCAGTCATAAAGGTTATGCACTGGGCAGTATTGTTGATATTTTTTCTGCCGTATTAAGCGGGGCCAATTATGGTCCGTGGGCCAATCCTTTTCCTGCTTATGTACCCATGCCTCAGAATCAGCCCGGCAAAGGGTTGGGGCATTTTTTAGGAGCGATGTGTATTGATGCATTTCGTCCGGCTGATGAATTTAAAAAAGATATGGATCAATGGCTGCATCGTTTTCGTAATGCAACACCCATTGATGCAGCACAAAAAGTATTGGTGCCCGGCGACCCTGAACGTTTGTTTGAAAAAGAACGAATGGAACACGGCATTCCGATTGTAGATTCTGTAGTGGAAGATTTGACAAAATTGGGACAGAAATTCAATATCAATCTTTAAATTCGCAACCCCGTCCGAATTTATTTATAAGGGCGGGCGTTCATTGCAACAGATTTGAACAGACTTAACGATTGCCTGCACATGAAATGATTTGTTGCACTGGTGCTTTTAAAGAATTTTCAACTTTACAACACGGTGGGGGGAATGATGAAGCAATTCATCTGTGAAAGTTTGTGTTGAAATTTCAAGATGATACTGGTGTCAGTACGTTGCAAACGCCAGACACCTTTGCAGAGTAGTGAACATAAGATGTAAAGCATTCAGACTGATTATCCCCTCCCCGGAGGGGTGGCGGAGTGTTAAACATAGTAAGAATTGAAAGGGGTGCCTGCCCGACTGAGTCATTCAGGCGGGGGTGTTGAATAGAATTACTGAACGTACAAGAGTGCGACGCAACAGAAGTTTAATAGTAGCAGTAAAGCCGGTAACATAAAATAAAAAACAAAAATTAAAACATCTCATTCTTTAATCAGGGTGTTTACAAACACCCCTTCAGGGGATGGGGGCAAAATTTACGACCATGAAAGTGATGAAGTTTGGCGGCACCTCAGTAGGCAAGCCGGAACGTATGCATGATGTAGCAAGTTTAATTACCCGTGATGATGAAAGTAAGATTGTGGTGTTAAGTGCATTGAGCGGTACCACCAATACACTCGTTGCCATTGGCGCTGCACTGGCAGAAGCGGATAAAGCCGGCGCCAAACAAAAAATTGATGAACTCAATGCACATTATCAGAATTTCATTAATGATTTATTGAGCACGGATGCAGCAAAAGAAAAATGCCGTGCCATCATTGCCGAACATTTTGAATTTTTAAATATCATTTTAAAAATTTCCTTCAATGAAGCATTGAACAAAGACATTCTGGCGCAGGGTGAATTGATGAGTACTAAAATGTTCAGTTGTTATCTTGAAGAAAAAGGAATCAAACACGCATTGCTGCCTGCATTGGATTTTATGAGTATTGACAGTTATGAAGAGCCGCAGGTGGGAACGATTAAAGTAAAATTGAGCCAGTTGCTCAATCAGCATAAAGATGTAAAGTTGTTTATTACCCAGGGTTACATCAGCCGCAATGCAAAAGGTGAAGTGGATAATTTAAAACGTGGCGGCAGTGATTACAGTGCCTCATTGATTGCTGCTGCTATTAAAGCATCTGTTTGTGAAATATGGACGGATATTGACGGCATGCACAACAATGACCCACGCATTGTAAAGAAAACAGTTGCTATTGAACAGTTGAGTTTTGATGAGGCTGCTGAGCTGGCATATTTCGGAGCAAAAATTTTGCATCCGGCATCTATCTGGCCGGCGCAGCATTACAATATTCCCGTAAAGCTGTTGAATACCATGCAGCCCGATGCAAAAGGCACATTGATTGTGGAAGAAGCAGGAAGTGTGGGTGTAAAAGCAGTTGCTGCAAAAGATGGTATCATCGCCATTAAAATTAAAAGCAGCCGCATGTTACTGGCTTATGGTTTTTTAAGAAAAGTATTTGAAGTGTTTGAAAAGTACCGCACTTCTATTGATATGATTACCACTTCAGAAGTGGCCGTGTCAGTTACCATTGACAGTGATGTGCATTTAAAAGAAATCATCAAAGAACTGGAACCTTTTGGTAATATTGATATTGATAAAGACATGAGCATTGTAAGCATAGTAGGAAATGAAATTGCAAAAACAGACCATGTGCTAACAAGATTGTTCGACAGTCTTTCAGAAATTCCGGTGCGAATGGTGAGTTATGGCGGCAGTCCGCACAATGTTTCTTTGCTGGTGCCTTCCTCATTCCGAACACAAACTTTGCAGGTGTTGAATAAGGGGATATTTGGATTGGAGTAAGTTGTCCAATTTTGTTTTTGAAAAGAGGCTGTCTCAAAAGTAAAATGGAGGCTTTGAGAATCGCATAAACGAAAGCTTTCTCCATCACCTTACCGAATAAAAAGAGGCTGTCTCAGACTTTTGAGACAGCCTCTTTTTTGTACTTCTTGTTTAACAAAAACTCATTTAAAGTTGAACCTTTGGTTAAAAAAAGAAAAAAATCCGGATAAGATGTGCATTGCTATATTAAGTTTTAAGATCGCATTATGAAAATGTTATTGAATTGTTAAATACTCCTTACATTTGCCGCAAACCCCAACAACATGAAACATAAATGTACAAAGCCAGTACTTGGCTTGCTGATGTTGTTATTTGCATGTGTAACTGCATCTGCTCAGGTAACAACTGCAACGCTTAACGGAATTATTCAGGATAAAAAAGGTACAGCACTTGCATCAGCAACTGTTACAGTTGAATTTCCTGATGCCGGTATCAAACAAACTGTTACAACAAAATCAGATGGGCGATTTACAGTTCCCAACCTGAGAGTTGGCGGCCCCTATAAAATCACCATCAACTATGTGGGATATAATACCACAGTTGTTCAAAATGTTATTTTGGAGCTGGGACAAAACACACCTGTTGAAGTAACACTTGAAGAAAAAGCAGGCGATTTAAAAGAAGTAGTGATACAGGGTGGCAACCGCATTTTTGATAATAAACGAACCGGAGCCTCCACCACTATTAACAGCAATCTCATCAGAAGCTTGCCCACCATCAACCGTTCGGCAGATGATTATTTACGCTTAACACCTTCCGCCGCATCTACTTATAATGGTTTGTCGTTTGCAGGAAGAAATGGTCAATACAATAACTTTTCATTAGATGGCGCTGTGTTTAATAATCCTTTTGGTTTGGATGCTCCAACTCCCGGCGGCCAAACAAATGCACAACCCGTATCATTAGATGCCATTGATCAGATACAGGTAAACATTGCACCCTATGATGTAACACAGGCAGGCTTTACCGGTGCCGGTGTAAATACAGTTACCAAAAGCGGAAGCAATAAAACTCATGGAACTGTTTATATGTTTTACCGTAACCAGGATTTTACAGGAAAGAAAGTTGATGGAACAAAATTCGAAATACCTTCTTTAAGCCAGTTTCAGGCCGGAGCTTCTTTAGGTGGCGCACTCAAAAAAAATAAGCTCTTCTATTTTATCAATTTTGAAACAGAGCAGCGTACAGATCAACCAACAAGCTATGTTGCACAAACAGCGGGCAATGCCGGCAAATCAAATACTTCACGTGTACTGGAAAGCGACCTGATAGCAGTAAGCAGCATTTTAAAAAGCAAATTCAATTATGAAACAGGGCCTTACCAGGGTTATACGTTTAATCAAACCAGTTACAAATGGCTGGCAAAAATTGACTGGAATATTAACCAGGTTCACAAGCTTTCATTAACCTATAATGGACTAAGTGCATCTAAAGACAAACCGGCGCATCCCAGCGCCATTGGCCGGAGAGGACCTGATTTTACAACACTGCAATTCCGTAACTCAGGATATGAAATTGTAAACAATCTCAATTCCATCAGCGGCGAATTAAAATCAAACTTCAACAGCAAATTTGCCAACAAACTGCGTGGTGTGTTTACAAGTTTCAGGGATAAAAGAAATCCTTTTTCAGCCCCCTTTCCTGTTGTAAACCTCACCAAAAATAACGTGCGTTATATCATTGCCGGTCATGAACCATTTTCTATTTACAACCGTTTAAACCAGGACGCATTGCAGGTAACTGATAACTTTAATGTGTTTCTGAAGAATCATACACTTACTGCAGGCTTTTCTTATGAGCAGTTTAAATTTGGCAACTCATTTAACTTAACAGGTTACGGACCCACCCTTTTTTCTGAAGCAGATATTCAAACATTTAAAGACAGTGTGCCGGGAAGCCGTCCTTTTGTATTTGGTGCCTATCCGCTGGATGTAGATGTGAATTATGCAAAAAACCGTGCAGCCGCCAATCAATGGACTTGGTATTATTTAACTGTTGCACAGCTTTCGCTTTATTTTCAGGATGAGATTAATGTTTCAAAAAACTTTACACTCACAGTTGGTTTACGTGCTGATAAACCGAATTATACCAACCTGAGTTTTGTGAGCCCTGATTTTAATGCTGACGGAACATTTAAAGGAACTTTTACCAAAGGTTCACCCACGGTTCAGAATAATGATAACCTCACACTTTTTGATGCAAATGGACGAAGAATAACAAATGGCGCAGGAAAAGATCTGGACAACAATCGTCTGCCTACAAAGAAAATTCTGTTTTCGCCAAGAGTTGGTTTTAACTGGGATGCAAAGGGAGATAAGAGTTTGCAAATTCGTGGTGGTAGTGGTTTATTCACCGGCCGTTTCCCGTTTGTATGGCTGGGGAATCAGATAGGAAATCCCTTTAGTTTCTTTTATAATGCCACAGACAGAAATTTTCAATGGCCACAGGTTTGGAGAACAAATATTGGTGCGGATTTAAAAGCAAAGTTTGGAACCATCTTCTCTCTTGATGTGGCATATACCAAAGATGTAAATGCCATGATGGTGCGTAACTATAATCTTGGTACACCAACAGGAACACTTTCTTCAGGTACCGGCGACAACCGCAAAATTTACAGGGCTGCAGATAAAGGCACTGACGGACCGTTTACAACTTTGAATACTTATGTGTTTACCAATACAAAAGTGGGTTATCAGTTTAATGTTAGTTTCCAGGCTCAGCAATCATTTAAAAACGGATGGTATGCTATGGTTGCATACAACTTCCTTGATGCAAAAGATGCCAGTTCTATTTCTGCTGAAATTTCAAGTGATGCATTTGACCGCAACCCCATTCTTAATAATGCCAATGCTGCAATCTTAACACCATCATTGTATGGTTTGAAACACAGAGTAATTGCGGCTGTTTCAAAGAAATATGAATATGCTAAAAAATGGGCTACTACTGTTTCTGCATTTGCATCATGGAATGCAGGCGACCGTTTTGCTTATGTTTACGGAGGTGATATAAATAATGATGGCACTAATTCCAATGATCTTATTTATGTTCCTACTGACGCAGAAATCAGCACCATGAATTTTGCATCGTTTTCTGATATTAATGGAACTGTTCAAAGCCCGGCTGCACAGCGTGCTGCATTGCAGCGTTTTATTGCACAGGATAAATATCTGAGCAAACTTCGTGGACAATACACAGAAAAATATGGCGCCACAAATCCGGGATACAGCCAGTTGGATATTCGTGTGCTGCAGGATTTAAAAATCGGAAAAGATAAAAAACAAACAGTGCAGTTTAGTTTTGATTTTATCAACGCAGGTAATTTTATCAGCAGTAAATGGGGTGTGAGGCAATATGCAACCACATCGGGTTATTTCCAGCCCATAAGTGTTGCGTTGAGCGGTAGTTCTCCGGTTTATCGTTTCGATCCTTCACTCAATAAAACATTCCAGTCGAACCCTGATTTACAGAGCCGCTGGCAAATGCAATTTGGTGTGCGGTATATTTTTTAGATTCATTATCTTTTCTAAAAGAGGCTGTCTCAGACTTTTGAGACAGCCTCTTTTAGTTTGACTTAGAAACCCACCGCCTTTGGCGGTGGTAATGTACTCGGGGCTATGCCGTATGATTAAATTTGCC
>JAIEQM010000025.1 GCA_019747705.1 Chitinophagaceae bacterium
GGTTTCGACTTCGACCTTGGAATTTAGCCTATGGCTTCACCCATAAATCCACCTGCTTTGCAGGTGGTAGTTTAATTGTTAAAGAACTAAGCTACTTAATAATTTGAAAGCAAATCACAACACTATGTTGATTACATTTGATGTATGGAAGTTGTTAAAGAACTAAGCTACTTAATGATTTGAAAGCAAATCAAAACCGCACTGCAATAATACTGCGCTTTAGTGAAATTCCAACAAGTTTTTTTTAAATGAAGGCGGCGGGGGTGGCGTAAAGGAAAAGGAGTAAGGGGTTGGTGCGGTATAAATGATTGTGGGGCGGGTTAATTACCGTATTGTTTAAAAAACTCGGCTACAGTAAGTATTTCAATGGGCATGGTTTGCGCACTGTTTCGCCAGGTAATAAAATCAGAAGTATTATCAGTAACCAGGATGGCGTTGTGTTTATATGCAAGGTTGGTTAAGTACCAATCATCTGGGTCTGCCTTTGGTTCCTTCAACACTATTTCAACCATCCCCTCATCAAACAAAAAACATTGAACAGTTAAAACGGGCAATGCTTTTTCTATTTCATTTTCATAAGCAAGTTGTGTACCATAGGCTTTTATGGCACGTGCTGCCACATGCTTATAAAACAAAACCCTTTCAATTTCACTCATCTGCTGTTTGCAGGATATGATACGAAAAGGTTTTAGCTTTTGAAGCAATGACATCAGCCGGTTGTGCATGAGGTGGCTTACGTAAAAGTTACTGTCAAACAGTACGGGTTTCTTCATATATCTGTTTGCGTATTTCTTTTACATACTGGTTAATTTCCTCATCCGTTATGTCCACCTTTTTAAGGTTTACTTTTTTAGCAAGCTGCACAGCCCTGAAATGACGAATTTCATTGTACAGCACTTCCAAAAAAGAATCGGGCAAATCCCTGCAACCATCCACCACCATCATAAAAGGTGTTGGTTTATCTGACTTGTGAAAGGGGAGCAATACATCTGACATAATTATGCGTTTTACACAAATTTACGCATTAGAATTTTACTAAAACGGTTAAAATTTCCAGCGCATTATAAAATTGCACACTTCAAGAAAAAAGAAACGGCATTGAGGGCAGCGGTGATAGCCGATATTGATAAGTGAAAAACCGGGCAATGGCCTTGTTTCAAACATGGTGCACAGCAGCAACATGGTGGCCGGTATAAAAAACCAGGAGGATACAGAGAAAGAAAGGATAGTAAACAGTACGAATAAAAATAAACCCATGAGTGTGGGTTTTATATTTTCAAAATTCATGGTTCAAAGGTTTTTTCAGGTTCGCCCAGGTGGTTAAAAATTTGCTCCACCTCTTTAGGCGTAAATATCTGTTTGGTTGTTAAAGAACTAAGCTACTTAATAATTTGAAAGCAAATCACAACGCCTTTTTTTTTATGAACAAGTATGTATTTGTTGTTAAAGAACTAAGCTACTTAATAATTTGAAAGCAAATCACAACTAATAACAGCATACCCCACTTGCCGCAGTTGTGTATTGCTCTGCCAACTGCACATTTACGAAGCCCTCGCTAATGCAGGGATGATTACTTCATGGCATAACTTTACTTATTTACAAAGTGTATAAGTAAACAAATACTCTTACTTAACCGCTTGGAAAACTGCTACCATCGTAGCACCATCACCTCCCTATCTGGCCCCTATGAGGTTGCCCTGGGTTGCTATTAAAAAGCGTAGCTCAGGGTTTAATCATCACGCTCATAATTACCCATTATCCTGCCCGCATTTACACTGATCGCTTCGTTAATTTTTCTGAAAATGTACCAGCGGTTTTTGTTTTTACGAACCAACTCGTATATTTGGTACGAAACAAGTCGTATCATGAAATGAGCCATAAAATTGCGTTTGATACCTGCAAGTGATGAAATTTTTATGGCGCATTCTATGGGGCAAAAAAATCAATAAAAAAGGACACATGAATATCAAACAAACAAAACCCACAGAAAGTGAACTGGAAATTCTCCGTGTGCTTTGGGAGCGTGGTGAAGCTACGGTGAGGGATGTGCATGAAGAACTGAGCAAAACAAAAGATGCAGGTTATACCACTACCCTCAAACTGATGCAGATTATGCATGAAAAAGGAATGGTAAAACGTGATGAAAGCAATAAAACACACAAATACATTCCGCTCCTCTCCCGTGAAAAAACACAAAAACAGTTTATGGGCAAAATGATTGACACATTATTCCAGGGCTCCTCCACACAATTGGTAATGCAGGCGCTGGGCAATCATAAAACAAGCAAAGAAGAACTGGAAGAAATTCAAAAAATGCTGGACAATCTTAAAAAGCAATAGCATTTATGCAGCAACTGTTTCAATCGGATTTTTTACAGGCATTGGGCAGGGCCATTGCAGCCAGCATCTGGCAAATGGGTTTGCTTTTTTTGGTGTATCACCTGGTGGTGTTCTTATTGAAGATACAGCAGGCAGCAGTAAAAAATGTATGGAGCAGTTTTTTTTCACTCACCGGTTTTGCATGGTTTATTGGCACCTTTGTTTTTTTCATCACCCAAAAAAACAGCACCGCCATTGTTATTGAAAACGGAGCCGCCAATAATAACCTGCTGCAGCATTTTGCCGGCAACAACAACTGGCAATTACTGCTCAACTGGGCCGAATACAAACTCAACCTGCTGCTCCCCTATTTGTCCATTGCTTATTTATTTGTGCTGCTTTGGTTTACCGTTAAATTAGTATTTCAGTTTCATGCGGCCAACCAATTACGCAACAAAGGTGTAATGCTTGTGGAAGAAGAGCTCAAAACGTTTACCAATTATTTGGCTGCATCACTTGGCATCAGCAAAAATGTTTGGATTTATATCAGCAATAAAATTGACATCCCTGCCACGATTGGTTTTTTAAAACCAGTTATCCTGTTACCGGCAACAGCCATCACCCAATTAACACCCGCACAATTAGAAGCGGTACTGCTGCATGAGCTGGCACATATACGCAGGAATGATTATTTCTGGAATTTATTGCTGAGCGTAGCTGAGACATTATTGTTTTTTAACCCCTTTGCTTTATTACTGATTGGTATTGCAAGAAAAGAACGGGAAAACAGTTGTGATGATGTGGTGATGTGTTACCAGCAAAATGCTGCGGTATATGCAGAAGCATTGCTGAACGTGGAAAAAGCAAGATACCAGAACCCTCAACTGGCAATGGGATTGGGTGATAACAAACACCAACTGAGGCATCGTGTAAAACGTATCTTAAACCTGCCTGCTGAAAAGAATAAAATCAGTACACGTTTGCCGGCGCTTTTATTTTTTACCATTGTTTTTGCATTGATGGGCTGGGTGCTGCAAAACAAAAAGAAAGAACAGCATGTTAATGAAAAAGCAACGGCAGCAATACAGCAAACCGGTACGAAAGAAAATATTTATATCTCTCCCACTGCACTGATACAAAAAGAAAACAAATCCCTTGCTGTACGTGATATTTCTAAAAAGCTTACGCTTGAAATCAAAAAAGATCAGCTTGAAGAAAAATTTATTGTACTGAACGATGAAGGCGGGCAAATGAAGTTTGATAAAATGGTTTTTGAAGAATTGCCGGAAGAATGGATGAGCAGTTTAATACAACCACAAAGAGAACGCAACTGGCAACGCCACGTTGAAAACAATGCACAGATATTATATGGCGAAGATTCAGTAATACTGAAACAAAGACAGGAACGTTTAAAAGAAATGCAGGAACGTTACAGGGCCTATGCTTTCAAAAACACCCGGCATAACAACCGCTCCGGTACGCTGCCTGCAGAACCCATGATGTTTTATTTTAACGGCACACCCGGTTTTGACACTGCTGTATTCAACAGGTATAAAAATACAGAATTACTGAGCCGTTTTGATTGGTTTAATGATGCTGCACCTGCATCAGTTGCCAAAGAAAAAAATATGACTGACAGGATGAAACAGGCACGCAAAAAAATGGAAAGCCTCAGTCATCTTTATACATTCCGTAACAGGGTACAGTTAAAAAGAAAAACAACAACTAATGATTCATCATTTGTTGAAGAAGTAATCCCTCCTTCGTTTCCTCAGGAATGGAATTCTTATATAGAACCGCTCAAAGAAGAAATCATTAAACAACATCCACGGTTTACGATTATTATCAATGGCGAAAATGTAATGATTAATCATAAAACAGTATGTCCTGATTCAACATCATCCGGTAACAACCCGTCTTCTGCTCCCGGAAAAAGAATCTACAAAGTTTTAGAAGTAATTAAATTGTAATGGCTGCTGTTAAATTTTCCGGCACAACCCTTTTATTCGTCTGCTGGAGCCATCTGCTTTAATGTTATTTGTTTACAGCAAACCAATAAAAACACTTACTTGTATGTTAAACTTCATAAGCATACAATTGATTTTATAATACGGTACCGGTGTGTACGTTTTTATCATAGTCTGTATATCCATTGGAAAAAAGGTAACGGTTAAAAATCCAATCCTGCTGATGGAAAACCTATGGCCCCACCCTATGAAAGCCGGCGGGGCTTTTTTATTAATCCTACCACACTCTCCTCGGGCAAAGATCACCCCATTTATTACCAATTAAAAAGCCCAGTACAATTTCATGTGTTCCTCTTTGCATGTATTGCAAAAGATAACTGGCGTTGTTGATATCATAGGAATAACTCACATTAAAAGTGTTGGAGATATTCATACCTGCCATTGCAGCAAAACCTGCTTTATAACGGTAATTGCCCCCAACCCAGAAACGATCCTGGTACTGTGCTTTCAAATTCATATCAACAAAACTGGGCGAATTGCTGATATACCGGAACATTACTGATGGAAGAATGTTTACATCATCACTCACTAAAAAACGATAACCGGCTGTTGCAAAAAAATGAGGTACTGTAGTGGAGCCACTGTATTTATTGTTATCCACCAATGAAACTTTCTGAGGTATAATTTGCTGAGCTGAAAGACCTGCAAAAAATTTGTCAGAGTACAACCAAAGCCCGGCGCTCAGTTCGGGCCTTATTCTTCTGATGTCGGATGTTAAACTCCCGATAGCAGGATCAACAGGGTTGGCAAGTTCAATCTTACTGGCATCCAGTGTAAAGCTGGTGATGCCTCCTGCAAAACCTGCTGATAAATTCAGCTTCGGTGTTAGCCCTAAATGATATGCATAAGATGCAGTTGCAGTAATTCGGCTGATGTATCCCGTTTTATAATTCACAACAGAACCTCCCACCCCATGGTGCGGTTCTGCTGCAGTATACTCTTCCCAATACGCTTTACCTCTTGGATTTTCACCAGGCACCTGGAAAGATGTGGGTGATGTCCGGTAATCCTGTTTGCCAATAGGTGCATGAACAGAAAGATACATGGTTTGCGGCGCACCCGGAAAACCCACCCATTGATTACGGTAACTCAGTTTTACATCTGTATAGTTTTCAATTCCTGTTACCGCAGGATTTAAAATATAATTGTTGAGAATGTATTGTGTGTAATGCGGCCGCTGCTGTGCATATAAACTTATGCAGCTGCATACAAACAAATTCAATACACAAAACGTAATTAGTATCCGCTGCATCAGTTCAATGAGTTCTTTGTAATAGGGTTATTTTAAAATCGTTACATAGCCTGCCTGTCTTGATCTTCCGTTCTTGGGATCAATTACATAATAATAAGTGCCGGATGGCAGTGGCTGACCATTAAACCTACCATCCCATGGTGTGGAATAACCAACCGAACGGTACACCAATGAACCTGCTGTATTATATACTTCAACAATACAACCCGGGTAATCATTCAGGTATTTAATTTCCCAGAAATCATTCACTCCATCACCATTGGGTGTAAAGGTGTTGGGCGGCTTGGGCATCTTCAGCACTTTTACAAACACCTCATCATCTGTTGTACATGCACCCCGCCCGGTAACCGTTACCTTATAAGTAATATCATCCTGCGGTTTTACAATAGTTGGGTTTGAACTCCGTGGATTATCTAAATAGGCAGATGGTGTCCATAAATATTGAAGACCAGTACCTGTATACCTGGCATCTGTTATTTTACGCACACCATCCTGCAGCATGGTAATATCAGGCCCGGCTGATACTTTTGGATAATCCCATACAAAAATGGGTTTTTGTGCCGTATCACTGATACATCCTTCATCTGAATACACATACAGTTTAACAATATAAGGTATTGTTGCAGGTGAAGGATACCTGTATTTGGGGTTCTGGATAAAGGAGCTGTCGCCATTGTCAAAACTCCATTTCCACCGGCTAATGTTGCTTACAATTCCATTGCTTTCATCTTTAAAGTCAATTACACCTCCAATACAAATACTGTCTTCTGAAGTTGCAAATCCTGCTTTAGGTTGGGGAAATACTTCCACTAATTGTTTTGGTAACGAATCCATACAATTGTTACCGGATGTAACGATTAACTGCACTGTATAAGGACCTAAATTCCTGTATTTATAAACAGGATCTTTAGCAGAAGATGTATCGGAGTTGGCAGGCGCTGCAAAAGCATCACCAAAATCCCATTTGTATTTGAAAGACGCTTGTGTATTATCAGGGATAGTGGATTTATTTTTAAACTGTCCTGTACCCTCCGGCAAACAAATTTTGGGCAAATCAAAATCAACTTTCGGCAACGGATTTACTTTAATGCTTAATGACTGCGGTACACTGATGCAACCACGGTTATTAGTCACCGTTAAATTAACCGTGTAGTTTCCGTAGCCTGAATAGGTATGTTTTACCGGTGTGTTATTGCCTGCATTAACAGGGGTTGAAGCATCACCAAAATTCCAGTTCCAGTTGGTTAAGCTGGCGGCATTGTGTTGCGATCCGTTGCTGTTAAAAGTGATTGCATTTTTTTCGCAACTTGGTAAAGAAGCAGCAAGCTGGGCCACAGGTCTGGGCCATACTTCCACCTGGCTGGTGGATGAATGTGCACATCCATTGGTGGCAACAAATGTATAAGTAATGGTATGAACACCCACACCTGCTGCTGCAGGATCAAACAAACCGCTTGCATTTACACCCGGGCCGGTATAGGTTTCACTCAGCCTGGGTAAACCACCCAGCTCTGATGCCTGTGTTATTTGGCGGGGAACTGCATCCACACAAATACCCGGCATGGGATCAAATTTTGTGAGCGGGCTGGCATTTACAACAATATCCTGGATGGTATCTTTCTGACAAATGATTCCGGAATATGCTTTTAAACGAACCCTGTACGTTTTAGTGGCAGGTGATTGGAAATTGGGGTACTGGTGTTTATAAATTTCATCCACAAGCGGTACATCATCTACATCAACCTGTGTTGGGTTACTGGCCCAATCCCAGAAAATTTCCACTTTGGTAAGCCACCCGAATACAACAGTGGATTTGTTTTGAATTTCCACTTCTTTGTTGCTGCACAAACCATTTGTTGGTAAAATTTTATAATCTGCTTTTGCCACCACACCATTTACAGTAAACGGAATATTGTTTACTGAATCTTTACAACCATCTTTTGATTCCACTTTTAAATTGAGCTGATAATTGGCTGCAATAAAAAATTGAATGGTTGGATTTTTATTTGTACTCGTTAATGGTGTGGGCGCAGGCACAACTGGTGGCGTACCTGTATTAAACGTCCACAAATATTTTAACTGAGCTTTACTGCCATCAGCAATATTGGAAGTATCATTAAACGTGGCAACGCCATCCGTTAAACAAACTTCAGGTAATATATATCCAACTTTTGGAAGCGGGTTAATAAGTATGGGCTGAAAGAGCGTATCACTTTTACAACCCTTACTGCTTTCCACCAGGAGTTTAACGGTTTTAGTGCCCCATGCTGCATAGGTATGGTTGATGGGGTTACCATTGCTGGCATTAATAACCGTACCATCGCTTAAATTCCAGTACCATCTTACCAATGTACCTGCATTGGGTGTTGAGTTGTCAAATAGTGTTACCTGGTTTTTTTCACAGGCAGGCGCCCCCAATGTTAAAGCAGCCGATGGCCACGGATTGATGATGATGGGGATTTCCAGTGTGTCACTCACACAGTTTTGATTGGTGAAAGCCCAGTGCTGAACAAAATAAGTTCCGGGTGCAGGGAAATTATAAACAGGGTCTTTTAATGTTGATGAACCAATCACTGTTCCGCCTGCATTCTTAAATCTCCACTCCCATTTGGTAACGGGATGCGTAATACCATTGGTTTGATCCTGGAAGGTTACAGGTGTTTGATAACAAACTTCTGCCGGGGCATCAATACCCACTTTTGGCTGCGGGTAAATATTGGCAACGGATTTGGTAGTGGAATCAATACATCCATTGTTGGATGTTACAATTAATTTTACAGAGTAAGGTCCCAGGGCAGGATATTTGTGCGATGGGTCTTTAACAGTTGAACTATTGAGTGGCCCCGGCGCATCTCCAAAATTCCATAAATAGGTAAACAAGTTTTGAGTGCCATCAGCAATAGTGGACAAACCGGTAAAATTCACCACACCATCAGGTAAACAAGCGTACAGGTTTGAAAAATTAACAACCGGGTTGGGCCGCACTGTTACTGGCAATGCATACACATTACTTAAACAGCCTGTATTCGTTCTCACCTGCAATGTTGCCGTATAAGGAATAGCATTGGGGTATGTTGTTGTTACATTATTACCATTGGGGTTGTTTAAAATGGCGCCATTGCCCAGGTTCCAGTTCCAGTTGACAATGTTTCCATAATTACCGGTGAGTTTGGAAGTATCACCAAAAGTGATGTTCTTGCCCTGGCATTGAGGATCTGTAAATCCAAATTTAGCCGTGGGCTTATTGGTAACGTAAATTGTTTTTTCCAGTGTATCACTCAGGCAACCTGCATCAGTCATAATTGCGTAACGAATCGTATGAGGCCCGGGTGTTGTAAAAGCTTTAGTTGGATTGTTGATGTATGCATAGGTATTATCGCCAAAATCCCAAAAATGTTTTATTACAGGACGTCCCCCACCATTATTATTAGTTGTGAATCTGATTACTGAATCTACACAACCTGAAGCCGGAACATTTGGCCAAGAGAAATCAGGTTTTGGGGGATCATACACTACCATTGGAAAAGGAATTATCTGTATTCCTGCACACCCGTCTGATGTTGGGTTGTTAACTGTTACAGTAATAGGATATGTTCCAATATTATTATAAATATATGAGTTAGGAACCCTGAAAACATAAAGTTGCTTTCCATTAATTGTAAAAGTCGAATCAGGAACCGGCGAGGTAACAGAATAATTTGGATACCCGGGAATCGTCCAGTCCATTGAAATAGGTATATAAGGTAATGTTAACGAAAAAATGAATGGGGAACTCTTACACGCTACGGGGCTGTTAATGGTTGCATATTGATTGGTTGTTGTAACATATTGATACAAATCTTTTACATTGGTACCACCATTATAGCCATAGGATTCAACCTGCCCATAACCATACACTATAGCAGAAAAACTGGTATCGGCAGTAACTCTGTGAACAGGATTTGTTGCCGACGATGCACTAACATTTTCCTGCAAATAGGAATAATTGGTGCCGGGGATATCAATAAAAGTACCCGAAGGTGCTGCGCCATCAACTTTTACAGATGCCTTAAAATTTTTATTGATGATAATGTTTACAAAGTGCAACACTACGTTTGTTTGACCTGCCGGCACATAGTTTTGATGTGCAGAAAAGAAAGTAACGTCACTTAAAGTTTGTTCTACAGAATTTAAAACCACCATCTCCGGGTCGGCAAAGCAAGATTGATTGCCTGAGTTTGTTGTACACCCGGTTTTACAGGTTTGAGAAGCAATATATTGTACAACCTGTATTGGCTTATCCCCGGTAATTAGTAATGGTCGTGTAGTTTTGTATTGATAATATTTGCCTGTTGAATTATACTGTGCAGGGGTGAAAGTATTTGTAATGCCATTATCTGTATAAGTTACAACTGTGGAAGGATCCTGCACGTAAACTCTGTAAATATCAAAAGGCCGGTTAATAAAAGGGGCGGTAACAAACTGTTTACCCCAGGAGCGGTTTGGAAAAAGTTGCTGATATAAGTTATCTCCCCCTGATGCACCAGCGCAGTCCAAAGTAGTCCATGTACTGCCTGAAAAAACAGCAACAGGTTTACAACTACCCCCGTTTGAAATAGATTTAATGGTTGTGCCGCTTAAATCTCCTAAAGACACGCTTTGAAATTGATAACAATCTCCTGCATTGGCAAGTGTTATTTGAAAAGGAACTCCTGCAGGTTTGCCTGCAATACCATTAGCTGTTGGGTTTATTTCAACTGTAGTATTTGGAAGAGTCGCAACAATAGCAAATTGACTGATGCCGCCGGCACTTCCATCGCCTGAGGATGCACTTGAGCTAACACTGCCAAAATTCGTAATTGTATACTCAATACCAAGTACAGGAGTTGGTAGTGCCAATGTAGCTCCGGAGCGTGCAGAACGGATAATGTGCGTATAAACAACAATATCATTATCAGAAGTAATCTTAATAGCGGCATTTGTTTTAATGCCATCCTGCATATTAAGATATACATTGGCATTGGTGGGATTACCGGCTCCGCCTAAAAAAATTCGTGTTACCTGGTTTGCTGTAATTGTAAAAGGAATGATATTTCCGGCAGCATTTACCTGACCAGTTGCATTTTTATCAGAAGTGAGATAAATACCCATCACAGAACCTGTGCCATCAATATGCGCAGGATAGGCTATCCAGAATTCCTTTCCTTTATTGGAAAAATCCTGGGCAATCAGTCCGGAACCGGCAAATAAAATTGATACGGAAAGCAGCAGATATCTGGCTAATAATTTTCTCATGCTATACAGGGCTGGTAAGATAGGAATTTTCCTTTATTCCTTTTAACTATGAAGAGGATTTTTATGAGTGTGCAATTTTTTCAAATAATCAATAGCCTCAGGGCCCTTACAAAAAATTAGATCCAGAACAGAAAGATTATTGATAAAACCAAACTTTTCCATAAATACCTGCTGGTAAACAGGGAAGCCATTAGGCTCATTAACGGCTAGCTTTCTGAACGATAGATTCAAATCAGCATCAGGTTCGGTTTGCGCCAAAATGTCCAGTTTCAGACCAACCACTTTTTTTGCCCATTCCATGGTTTCCATGTTCCAGTCCATCAAAAACTTCCTGTGTTTTTGGTAAAGATTTTCTACCTGCCATCCATACTCTTCAAACCACGGGCTCTTGCGGTAAGCATCATGAATGGTACGCCAGTGAATCCTTCTCCAGTTTCCGTCCTCAGCAATTTGAACATCCCTGAAACTGCATTTTTGATTGCGTCCGCCGAGGAGGGGGATAGACAAACTTAGCCGCCCGTTTGGGCCATACAACCACGTTCGGTTGGGGTGGTGGCTTTTTTGATACATCCATTCAGGGTAAAAAACAGCATGTGTTGATTTTATTAAACTTGAATAGAATTCAGTGCTCCCAAAATATTGTAATTCAATTATTTGTTTATTATTATTGACAATCTGACTCATAGCTTTAAATATCTTAAAAAAGGCTTCCAATTTTGATTTTTATCTCCAAATAATTTGAAATATTAATTTTTAATAAACTCTGCAAATATTTGTTTTTAAGTACATTATGCATTTTTCACACAACAACAATACATAGTACAATCAATTACATTTTCTCCTGGCTTGTTGTCCAATAATTTTAGCTCAAATTTAATGCTTCCGTATTCGCCGTATTTGCTTTTCTAAAAAAAACCGGCTTAAATTGCCTCAAATTATACAGCTTGAAATACCTGGCATCTCCCCTCCTTTTTATCCTGATTTTAGTTTCAGGTTGCAATACTTTTCAAACCCCCGAGTACCGTGATTTCAAAAATTTTAAAGTGGATAAGCTGGGACTTGAAGAAAGCACCATCACCATGGATCTCATTTATTACAACCCCAATAAATTCGGTTTCCAGGTGAAAAGAACAGAGGCCGATGTGTATGTAGATAATGTTTACCTGGGTAAAGCCATCAGCGATACCCTTATAAAAGTTGCCAAAAGGTCAGACTTCCTGATTCCAATGCGTATTAAAACAGATATGAAGAACCTGTACAAAAATGCGTTCAGCGCCATGGCCAATAAAACAGTTTTGGTAAAAGCAACCGGCGCTATCACCGCCGGTGTGGCTGGTATTTTTAAAACCATTCCGCTGGAGTATGAAGGCAGACATGAGTTCAGCCTTTTTGCTCCCCATCCCTGATTTTTTAATTGAAGTAAGGAGTCCTGGATTTATTTATTGAACTAAAAACTTTGAGTTCAACTCAAATAGCCTGCTCTTTACGCAACTGAAAACATCAGCAGGGCATGAAAACCATTTATGGGCTCTGCACCTGAAACCTTAAATTTGCAGCCAATTCACCAACACCATGAGCGAAGAGAAAAGTTTAAATTTTATCGAAGAAATTATAGAAGAAGATTTAAAGAGTGGCAAATACAAGTCCATCCTTACCCGTTTCCCGCCTGAGCCAAATGGTTATCTGCATATCGGGCATTCCAAAAGTATCTGTCTCAATTTTGGCCTGGCAATTAAATATGGTGGCAAAACCAATCTTCGTTTTGATGATACCAATCCTGTTACTGAAGAAACGGAATATGTGGAAAGCATCAAAGATGATATCCGCTGGCTGGGTTTTGAATGGGCCAATGAATTCTATGCATCTGATTATTTTGAACAATTGTATGGCTTTGCAGTGAGGCTGATTGAGAAAGGCCTTGCTTATGTGGATGACAGCAGCAGTGAAGACATTGCCAAACAAAAAGGAAGCCCCACTGTTCCTGGTGTAAGAAATCAATTTGCTGAAAGAAGTATTGAAGAAAATCTGCAGCTCTTTGCTGATATGCGTGCAGGAAAATATAAAGACGGTGAAAAAGTATTGCGTGCAAAGATTGACATGAGCAGCCCCAATATGCACCTGCGTGACCCGTTGCTGTACCGCATCAAGCATGCACATCATCACCGCACGGGAGATGCCTGGTGCATCTATCCCATGTACGATTTTGCACATGGCCAAAGTGACTCCATTGAAAAAATTACACACAGCATTTGTACACTGGAGTTTATTCCGCACCGTCCCTTGTATGACTGGTGTATTGAAAAATTAGAAATCTTCCCCTCCAAACAATATGAGTTTGCACGGTTGAATTTGAATTACACCGTAATGAGCAAACGCAAACTGCTGCAACTTGTAAATGAAAATCATGTTACGGGTTGGGATGACCCCCGCATGCCCACCATCAGCGGATTGCGCCGCAGAGGTTATACACCTGAAAGCATCCGTGATTTTGCAGAACGTGTGGGTGTGGCCAGGAGAGAAAATTTAATAGAGTTCAGTTTGCTGGAATTTTGTGTGCGTGAACATCTCAATAAAATTTCGTTGAGAAGAATGGTGGTGTTCAATCCCATAAAAGTTGTAATTACCAACTATCCTGATGGGCAAACAGAACAGCTTGCTTCAGAAAATAATCCTGAAGATGTAAATGGTGGCGTTCGCAACTTACCATTCAGCAAAGAAATTTTGATTGAAGCCGATGATTTCATGGAAAATCCGCCCAGGAAATTTTTCCGTTTGGCACCGGGCGGCAAAGTGCGTTTAAAGAGCGCCTATATTATTCAATGCGATGAAGTGGTAAAGAATGATGACGGCAGGATTAAAGAACTGCGTTGCTCTTATATTCCTGAAAGTAAAAGCGGAACTGATACCAGCGGTTTAAAAGTTCAAGGCACTTTGCATTGGGTAAATGCGGCTGATGCAGTGGAAGTGGAAGTGAGAGAGTATGACCGTTTGTTCCGTGTAGAAAACCCCGCCAGTGAAGAAGGTGATTTTAAAGATTACATCAACCCGGACAGTTTAACAGTTGTAACAGGTTATGCAGAGCCTTCAATCAAAGAGGCAAAACCACAAGACCGTTTCCAGTTTTTACGCAAAGGTTATTACTGTTTGGATAAAGACAGTTCAGCCAACAAACTTATCTTCAACAGAACCGTTACGTTGAAAGATGGGTGGAGTAAAGCAAAATAGATTCAGTAACTTTATACAAACATCTTTTATGGGCCTTGTATATGCTGAAATACGTTTGATTAATGGTGAAGATATTGCCTTGGCAAGAAGAAACATTATTCCTAAGGATGAAATCAAAGAAATGACGGTTCAGGCTTTGGTTGATACCGGGAGCTATATGCTTTGTATTAACGAAAACATACAGGAACAACTTCAATTGCCTATATTGGAAAAAAGAAAAGGTCAATTGGCAGACGGAACAATTATTGAACGGGAGATTGTTGGTCCGGTTGAACTGAAGTTTAAAAACAGGAGAACCCTGTGCAATGCAATGGTTTTGCCGGGCGACAGCGAAGTTTTATTGGGAGCAATTCCATTAGAAGATATGGACGTTCTTATTCATCCGCAACGCCAGGAGTTAATTGTAAATCCTGACCATCCCTATTTTGCACAAATGAAATTGAAATAGAGCTTATTGTTTTTTTACTTTCATCTCCGGCAATACCGTCATTACCAAAACAACAAAAGCTGCAATTACATACAGGTACAACCAAAAAATTCTTTCTGGGCATTCTCCGTTACGACAGGTTGATAACAGTAACAGATTACGTAATGCCCATGCAAAATTGATGGCTCCTAAAAATGGATTAATACGCTTTGCCCATACTACGGGTAACAAAAAAAACAGCGTGATGGGTACCATTAAATACGCATTCATTAAAGCAGGTTTACCAAATAATTTTTGCGTTTCAGAACCAAAGCCTGTAACTGTTGCCTGCACACTGGGGATATAAATCCAGGGCATAAAAGCTACGGCCAGCATAAGGGCGCCTGCAAGAATTCCGATATAATTGGAGTATTTCATTGTACAATAGAATTAAGGACGTTGAAGAGTGCGACGCAACTGAAGCCGTATAGCAGCAATTCAGCAGGTAACACGAAAAATTAAAAAAGGATTACGCTGTAATCCTTTTTCTTTTGAGGTCCCGATCCCGATTCAATCGGGATGTACGAGCTTTTGCAGAGCTCTGACTATCCGCCCATAACTGGGCGGACACAGGACTTAAAATACCTTTCAAATAACTGCATAAAAAAAGCGAAGAATAAATCAACGCTTTTCTTTTGAGGTCCCGAGCGGATTCGAACCGCTGTACGAGCTTTTGCAGAGCTCTGCCTAGCCACTCGGCCACAGGACCTTTTGATGCGTGCAAATGTAGTATATTCGGGCAAAATGACCCAATCATTATGCAACGAATTGCTGAAAGTGAATTGATCATTAACAGCCGGGGAGCTGTGTATCACCTGAATGTTCGGCCTGAAGAACTTGCCCATACTATTATTACAGTGGGAGACCCTGACCGTGTTGAAAAAGTAAGTAAACACTTTGACAAAATTGAATATAAAAATAAACACAGGGAGTTTATTACGCACACGGGTTTCATCGGCAATAAACGTATCACCTGTGTATCTACCGGCATTGGTCCTGATAATATTGATATTGTAATGAATGAACTGGATGCACTGGTAAATATTGATTTTGAAACAAGAACCATCAAACGGCAACTCACTTCATTACAGGTTATGCGGCTGGGTACCAGTGGCGCACTGCAATCATCTATTAATGTTGATGATTTTGTGGTTTCAACACATGGTTTGGGAGTTGATAATCTGCTTCATTTCTACCGGCATCAAAACAATGAAGAAGAAAAACAATTGCTGCATGCATTTGTAACACATACGCAAACACACGACAGTTTATCACAACCTTATATTGCGGGCTGCGGCTCACAACTGCTGAAACATTTTGTGGATGGTTATCATCATGGCATTACAGTAACCTGCCCGGGATTTTATGGTCCGCAGGGACGAGTATTACGGCTGGGCTTGATGCATCCGGGATTTGTTGACCGGCTCACCACTTTTTCATTTGGGAGCCACCGTATCACTAATTTTGAAATGGAAACAAGCGCTATTTATGGCTTGGGAAAATTATTAAGACACCAGTGTTTATCTATGAATGTGATTGTTGCCAACCGGGTTAAGAAAGAGTTTAGTAAAGATGGTAATGCAGCGGTTGAGGCATTAATTAAAAAATCATTGGGTATTATTGAAAAAATATGATCATTGATTTTTATAAATACCAGGGTACAGGTAATGACTTTGTGATTCTTGATAACAGGGATGGAAAATATTCTGCGATCACCCGTGAGCAGGTAGCCTTTATCTGCAACAGGCATTTTGGAATTGGCGCTGACGGGCTGATGATGCTGCAGCTAAAGCAAGGATATGATTTTAAAATGGTTTACTTTAATGCTGATGGCGGTGAAAGCAGCATGTGCGGCAATGGCGGCAGGTGTTTAACGGCATTTGCAAAAGAACTGGGTGTTATAAACGGTAAAGCAAGGTTTATTGCTGTTGATGGTGAGCATATAGCCATTATTCACCATAACGGTATTGTTGAACTTAAGATGCAGGATGTTACACAAATTGAAAGATATGAAGATCATTGTGTGTTAAATACCGGCTCCCCGCATTATATTAAGTGGGTGAGCAGCACAGATAGTGTGAATGTTTACGATGAAGGCCGTGCCATACGTTATAATAAAAAATTTGGCCATATGGGCATCAATGTTAATTTTGCTGAAATTCAACCTTCTTTGATTAAAGTAAGAACTTATGAAAGAGGTGTTGAAGATGAAACCTTATCATGCGGCACCGGTGTTACGGCTTCTGCCATTGCAGCTTCAACTGACTCAACAGAACCACAAACCATAACGGTTAGTACCCCCGGAGGAATCTTATCAGTAAAATTTAAACGTACTGCTCCTTCCAATTTTGAAGATGTGTGGCTTTGCGGCCCCGCTCAATTTGTGTACAGGGGCACAATGCAACTATAGCCAACTCACTAAAAAAACTTGTTGTATTATTATGCCTGCAAAAGATTACCATTTACATAAATTTCACATCATCAGCGGCACCGAAACCATTGTTGAAGAAATTATACGTGTTTGCAAAAGCATGAACAACGATGAGTTTTTTTACAGGAAAGACGGCAAATGGTCGCCTGCAGAAAACACAGAACACCTGCGCCTGGTGTTTAAAAAAAGCTGGCAGGGATTATTTGTTCCCAAGTTTATTTCTAAAAGAATATTTGGCAAGCCGGTTCATTCATCAATACCATACGAGCATCTGGAAGAAAAATACCAGCATCAGTTAAACAATGGCGCCAAAGCCACCAAAGAATATATTCCGATTCTTAAAGCCAATAAGCTCACCAAAGAAGAGATAGTGGAGCGTTTTGAAAAAGCTGTAACAAAGTACCTTGATGAAGTACGTTATTACTGGGAGGAAGAAAATATTGACCGCTACCAGTTTCCCCACCCCATTCTTGGAAAAATAACAGCAAGGGAACTGATGTATTTTAATATTTTTCATTGCTGGCACCATTTCAGAACACTTCGCTCCCTCAAGGGACTGGGTATTGAACTCTGATGAATTTTGAATGAGCGGGCGCATTACCTTTGCGCCGCTATGCTCCAGTTTTTTAAGAATGAAAACGGCCAAACCCTGGCAATTGACAAACCTGAAGCAGGTGCCTGGGTGAATATTGTACCACCGCTGAAACAGGAGGAGTTTCATGAAATTTCGGAAGCACTTAATATTCCACTTGATTTTTTAAGTGACTCCTTAGACATTGATGAACGCAGCCGTTATGAACTGGAGGACAATGTAAAACTCATTGTAATTAAAACCCCTACAGAAAATAATTCCTTTAACGACAGCGATGCATTTTTCATCACTATTCCCATCTGTATTATCCTTACCCATAACCAGGTGGTAACAGTGAACTCATTTGATAATGGCGCTATCAAAAAATTCCTGAATACGTTTCAAAACCGTCATCCTGATAAAAGAAACATGATGGTGCTGAAGATTTTTGAGAAAATTGTTCAAACCTATATTGAATTCCTGAAAGAAATTAACCACCGGCGGAACATACTGGAGCAAAAACTTTATGATGCCAACCGTAATGAAGAGCTGCTGGATCTGATGCGTATTCAAAAAAGCCTGGTGTATTTTGTTACTGCATTAAGAAGCAATGAAATGCTGCTGATGAAACTGCAACGCACCAATTTTTTAGGATTAACAGAAGAAGAAGATGAGTTTCTCCAGGATTTAATTGTTGATACCAGCCAGGCGCTGGAAATGGCCAATATTTATACCAACATCCTCAGCTCCACACTGGATGCATTTGCCAGCATCATCAGCAATAATCAAAACCAGGTGATGAAACGTTTAACATCCATCACCATTATGCTCATGCTGCCCACACTTGTTGCCAGTATTTACGGAATGAATGTGCCACTGCCCGGTCAGCATTCATCAGCAGCATTTTATTTTCCGATACTTCTTTCCCTGGGGCTTTCTTTAGTAATCGGCTTATACTTCATGAGAAAAAAATTATTCTGACATGTTTAACCTGCGTGTTTACGGAATTTTAATGACGGATGCAAAACAGGTAGTGGTAAGTGATGAATTTATCCGTGGAGGTTATTTTACCAAATATCCCGGCGGCGGTTTGGAATTTGGTGAAGGAACAAGGGATTGCTTAAAGCGTGAGTTCAAAGAAGAGATGAACCTGGAAGCGGCAATTGGTGATCATATTTATACTACTGATTATTTTCAGATGAGCGCCTTTAACCCCACCCAGCAAATTATTTCCATCTATTATTTTGCAAAAGCGCTGGAAGCTTTTAGCGTTGAATTCAAAAGCAAGCCTTTTGATTTTGCACCTCATCAAATTGCTGACCCCAACGGAGAATCAGAAGTATTCCGCTTAATTGAGTGGGACGATTTTAATGATGAGTTCATTACACTGCCAATTGATAAGATTGTTACAAGAATGGTAAAGCAAATGTTTTAACCGCCTTTCGCCCCTGTTTATTTTTTTGGATAAAACCTTGTCAATAAAAAACCCCGGCATGAAACCGGGGAATACCCATTGTCATCAGGTCTTTCATATACACAAGTTTTTTTATTCAATCACTTCATCCACATAGGCGCTGATCCAGCCCACCTGGCCGTTCTTTACCATATAAAACTGTTTGGTTTCATACACGCTTTTGAACTGCCGCATTATTTTCAGAAGCAATCCCGTACCAGCCATTAATGATTTTTGATCAAACACACTGTGCACACGTTTCATTTCTTTGAGCGCTGCTTCTTTATCAACAGACGGGTCTTTAATGCGTTTCACAATTTCTTCAGGTGTAAGAGATTTAAAATTGCTATAGAGCGCTTCATAGAACTTTGCCACTTCATCATAGCTAACCGGCGCTACAGAGTTACTGAGTAACTCAGGATACAGCAATGTAGCCACACTCCATGCAATACCGCCACTGCAGGCAATATTATCACTCAGCGGATATGCTCCGCTGATGTTGACAGCATAAATAATTTCATTGCTCTCCACACCTTCCAGCACATGGTTGAGCTGGCGGCGGTAATTGGCAAGAGAAGAATCATCTGTAAGACCTTTTATGGCTCCATTAGTGGTACTCTTGGTTCCCCAGTTGAGCTGAAAGAGTTTAAACTCATTGATATTGCCATAAGGAAAGAAACCACCTTTTGTATTACCGCTTCCAATATCAATTAAAAATGTATTATACCGTCTGGCATTGGGTACAATCCCCAAATGGGAAAGCCGGGCTTCCTGCATCACATCAATTACTTCCACTTTACGGCCGGGCTCGTTAATATTTTTTTGAAATGCTGTGATGAGGTTAGTGATCCATTCTGTTTTCTTTTCTTTCTCTGCCTGCATTTTTACACCGCTGCTGATAACGGTAAACACCCTTTTGCTGCTGATATTATAAGTTTCAACTGCTGTCTTAAATAAACCTGTAAAAGCGTTTAATGTGGCATCAAAACTGGATGGGGTAAAAGAAATGAAATCGGTGTTAACGGTAGTGTCTTTCAAAATGCTGAAATCACCATTACGCTGTGCATTTTTCCCAATTTCAACCACACTCAGCTTTACGCCCTTGCTGCCCACTTCAATACCCACATATACACGTGACTTTGAAAATTTTGTTTTAAAAGCATTTTGGGCAACAGCACAATTGACGAGAAAGAAAGAAAGGAGCAACAGTTTTATACGATGACAGTTCACTTGCAGCATATCGGGTGAATTAACAATCAGCAATAAAATTAGTTATTAAGCATCAGCTCTTTGCTGTAAACTGTTATATGAAAAATCAATGTGAAAAACTTAGTTGTAAATGTGGACAGAATCATCTCAATTCAGCACTAAATCAGCTTTTGCAATTCGCTGCCCGTTTTGATAGATCTGTAATTGATAGCCCCCGCCATTAAAACGGTTTACCGGAACAGTGGTACGCATTTGCCTGGTTTCACCTTTTCCAAAGTCGGCCGTTAACCTGCGGCTGTATTTTACCATTCCTTCGTTTTTAGATTGAAATACCCCTGCAATCCACTGATCATCCTGCACCGTGTTTCCATCAGGACCCTTCAAAACAACATATACACTGGCAGTACCTGATGCTGATGAATTATTTTTTACCTGGAAACTTACAGTGAAATGATCAGCATCTTCAGTATTATCATCCGCTTTTTTCACTGCCCTGATATTAACATCATTTGCCTGAAGCAGTATATCTGCAGCAGTTGGCAGGGTTTGTGTTTTCTTAGTTTCAGCAACAGGCACGGGCAAATTATTACTACCAGCAGCAATAGTATTTGAAGGTGTACTGGATGGCTGATACAACTGATTGATTTTTTGCTGAAGATTTTGAATTTTATCAAGCGCCCTGCGCAAATCTTCTTTTGTAAGGTTATTTACGTTGAGGATCTTTGCAATTTCAAAACGAAGTGTATCAATTTCACTGATCTTTTGCTGCAACTCACGGTTTAAAGAATCGTTGCCCAGCTTAGTGCCCTCCAGTTGAATTACAGTTGACATGTACAACTGCTGAATAGAATCATTCAGCTTCTTTTTGGCCTGAAGTGTATCTGCTGCCGGTACTGATGGCTGTAATGCAGCGTATTTACTTTTATCATAAATATGAAATACCCAGGTGCCGATTAAACATAATGAAACAAGCAGCAGTAATATTGATCTTGTATCTTTCATTAAAACGAAACTACTCAATTCAGTGGCAACACCTCTTTCTATTTATAAGTTGTGGAAAAGCTGTGAAATGAAAATCATCAACCCAATAAAAAACCTCACAGCCAAAAACTGTGAGGTATGAATTGATATGTGTAAACAGGTTTACCGGGTAACTGTAAAAATCACTTCTATCTTTTCCCAAACAATTGAAACACTGCCATCCACATGGCCTTCAATTTTCAGTTGTTCCTGCATTGCAGGCGCCAAACCGGGACGAACAGTAACACGGAGTGCATCATTTTCTTTTTTATAGTTAAATGCACCCCACTGATCAGCTGTTTTATTAAAAATAATCACCCACTCATCTTTACCCGGGATGGTAAACAATGCATACTTTCCTTTGGGTAAAGTTTGGCCTTCCACTTTTATATCAGCATCCGTTTCAAATGTAGTGGCTTCGTTTGCACCGGTACGCCACACTTCACCGTAGGGAACCAGTTTGCCCCAAATTTCACGGCCTTTTACAGAAGGGGCGCTGTAATTAATTTTAATAGTAGCTGTGCCCGCTTTCATTTCTGTACTTGCAGGTGGTGAAGGGCGCTTGCTCTTATCTCCCTGCCCGCATGCACTTATCACAAACAAAGAAATAAATACTGGCAATAAACCGAGGAACTTTTTCATACTCTATTTTGTTTTATTGTATAAATGTAAACCAATTCATGTTCAGTAAACTTGTTTCCCTGCACTTTTAGATGAATGGCAGAGTTCTTCTTTGCTGATAAGGTTGCAAGGGTGCAAAAAAAATCTGTTAATACCGCTTACAATTATTATGTAGTCCATAGCTTGCTTTTTTGCGGTATTATACGTTTCAACAGTTTAACGCTTATTTTATTGGACTATATTATACTTAAAATTGGTATAACAATAATTTTTCAAAATAAATTGGGCGAATTACGAAAACATCGTAGCATTACGAAAATTTCGCAGATGGAAAAATTAACCATACAGGAAGAAGAAGCCATGCTGGCCGTTTGGAAAACAGGCGAAGGCAATGTAAAAAGCTTTTTAGAAAACATGCCTGAGCCCAAACCACCATATACCACACTGGCATCCACGGTTAAAAATTTAGAAAGAAAAGGCTTTGTTGAAAGCAAACAGGCCGGGAATATGTTTTTATACCGGCCGCTTGTGAAAGAGGCTGATTATAAAAAGAAGTTTATGAACACCGTGGTGAAAGATTATTTTGAAAACTCGTATAAGGAGTTGGTTACTTTTTTTGCTAAAGAAAAAAAGATCAGCGCCGAAGAACTGAAAGAGATCATCAACTTAATTGAAAAAAAATAATTCAGGGTTATGACGCCACTATTCTCATACTTCCTCCAGGGATCAATGGTTACGGCCATTTTCCTGCTATTTTATAAACTGTTGCTGAGGAGAGATACTTTTTTTAAATGGAGCAGGTGGTATTTTATAACTGCTGTTGTTTTAAGTTTCATCATCCCGGTTATTGACCTTTCTTTTTTATTGCAAAGCACAGCGTCAGAAACAACTATTATCCATTTTATTCCTGATTTGAGCTTTTCAAATGCTACACATTCCGGCAGTCTTTGGAATGACTTTTTAAGGAGTTTATTTTTTGCGGGGATGATAATGATGTTTGTACGGCTGATGATGCAGTTAAAAGCACTGGCAGTATTGCGTAAGAATAAAATCATTTACAGGCAGAAAGAATTTTGTATTGTAGAATTAAACGAAAATGTAAATCCCTTCTCCTTCTTCAGTGAAATTTATGTAAACCCCGGTTTGCACACTGAAGCGGAACTGGAAGAAATCATCCGGCATGAGCAGTTTCATATCCATCAAAAGCACACGTTTGATATTTTGCTGGGTGAAGTGTTAACCATTGTGTTCTGGTTTAACCCGTTTGCATGGCTGCTGAAAAATGAACTGAAGCAAAACCTGGAATTTCTAACCGATAAATTAGTACTGGCAACAGGTATTGATGCCAAACATTACCAGTACAATCTCCTTAAAGTATCCGGGTTACAAAACAATATAGCTGCAGCTAATCATTTCCATTTTTTTAAAACTGAAAAACAGAATTATTATGATGAACAAAAAACAAACCCATCCTTACCGGGCAGTAAAATTTTTGCTGCTGGTACCGGTGGTAGCTGTGCTGCTGATGGCTTTCAGCAACCGCAGCGAAATGATGCGGGCATTTACAAAAGTTGCAGCAACTGATACTATTCCTGCACCACCCCCTGCTGATGATACTGATAAGGTGATTGTAAATGCAGAACCCAATTCAAAAGAATTGCCACGTAACGTAAAAAGTGTTGAAGTGGTAAAGAAAAATGGTGTAAAAACGATCACTGTTGTACTCAAAAACGGCAAAAAGGAAGTTTATAACATGAACAATCCTGCGCAAAAGAAAAAGCTGGAACAAAAGTATGGCCCCTGGATTGAACCACCTCCACCCCCTGCTCCCGCATCACCTTTTACACCAACTGCTGATGTTGCAGCGCCAACGCCGCCATCACTGCCTGCACCACCTTCGGGTATTACTGCACCGGCATTGCCATCCCCGCCCGTGCCGGCATCAGCGCCTGAACCTTATTTGCCCGGTAATGTAAAAACAATGAACGTAGATAAAAAGAATGGCGCTTATAAAGTTTCATTAGAGTTAAAAGATGGTACCAAAGAAAACTATGATTTAAATAAGGAAGCAGACAGGATGCGGTTTGAAAAAAAATATGGGCCCATTAACAGAACAGCGCTTCCCCCTCCTCCTGTTGAACGTAAACAGGCTGCACTAAATGAAAAAGGTTATTATCTGAGCATTGCTGATAATGAAGGAGAATATGTGGTAATTGTGAAAGACAAAAACAAAAAAATTGTTGAAGCAACAAAACTATCTGAATGGGATGCAGCCAATAGTAATTATGAAAACAAGTATGGCCGCATAACACTTGAAGAGGAAATTAAAACTGTACCTGCTTCAACCAATGCCAGCAAAGATGGACCGGGAAATCCATATACGAATATTAAATTTAAAAGCTTAATCAGTAATTATCCAACACCTCTTTACGTTGTTGATGGTGAAGAAAGGGATGGTTTTAGCATGAATTTTATTGATCCAAATACGATTGAATCTATAACTGTTTTAAAAGATAAGAACGCTACTGTTCTTTATGGAGACAAAGGAAAAAACGGTGTACTCCTGATTAAAACCAAGAAAAAGGTAATAGCCGGATCTACGATTATTACCCGTACCAAAAGCAATACCAATAACTCAAATACAGTAACCCTTTTCAGAAGTGAAAATAATTCACCATCCAATAATGCTGTAACTATTAATGGCAAAATAATTACCTCCAATTCATCAACTACTGTAAAATCAGGTTTACGTTTATTTGGTGATGCTACAGATGCATTGATCATTGTTAACGGAAAAGAAGAGAACTACCAGGAACTTGATACAAAATACAAACCCGAACAAATAAAATCGATCAACGTTCTGAAAGGTGAAAAAGCCATCGCAAAATATGGCGATAAAGGAAAAAATGGTGTTATTGAAGTTGAACTGAAGTAACGTCTTACGTTTTCTCTACTATATAAGAAGCCCCTGTTCTCAGGGGCTTTCGTGCTTAAATCTTTATTTCAAAGAGATTTTAATGTGCGTTTATTTTTCCTCTGCTTCCGGCACTTTATCCACAACTACTATCAAATCTGTTAAACTTACTGTAATGGGAATGGCCCCTAACTGAACAACTGCGTTCCTGCCCTTTATTTCTTTTACCACACCTACCTGCCGGTTCTTAGTCATTTTAACCTTTACCCCCACTTTAATATCACCACCCACTTCTTCAAATTTATCATTGAGTTTTTTATCTTTTTTTTCAGCCACCTGTTTTTGATGCTGGTTAAACAGCAAGGCATTGATTTGCTTCATTACTTCCTGCTTATTATCGTTCCGCTTCCATTCCTGTACTATAGCTTTGAGTTTACGGTCCATATCTTTTAAATAAGCAAGCCGTTCTTCTGTAACCTTATTCTGGTGCTTTAATAACTCCACCTGTTGCTGGTGTTTTTCCTTATCCAGCGCCTGCTGCATCTCCTTTTTAAGCTGGCTGTTTTCACGAAGCAGTTTGTTTAAATCTTTTTCTTTCTTTTCAATATGTCGCAGATCATTCTCAGCAGTATTCAATAATTTATCAAGCCTGAAATGATCTTCATCTACCAGTTGCCTTGCACGTTCAATTAATTTTTTCTCCAGCCCAATACGTTCTGCAATAGCAAATGTGTAAGAGCTTCCCGGTTTGCCAACCACCAGTTTATACAAAGGCATCAAACTCACTTCATCAAAACTCATAGCCCCGTTAATTACACCGGGTGTGTGGTTGGCCATTACTTTTAAATTGAGATAATGGGTGGTTACAATGCCCAATGCATGTTTCTTTACCAGTTCCTGCAAAATCACTTCTGCAAAAGCGCCACCAAGATTAGGATCACTGCCACTACCCAGTTCATCAATAAAAAACAAGGTTTTTCCATTGGCATTCTCCATAAAATATTTCATATTGAGCAAATGGCTGCTGTAAGTGCTTAAATCATATTCCAGGCTCTGTGTATCGCCAATATGAATCATTAACTGTTTAAATAATCCGAATGAAGATTCAGGATGTACCGGCACCAGTAAACCGCTTTGCACCATCATTTGCAGCAAGCCCACCGTTTTTAATGTAACAGTTTTACCACCGGCATTGGGTCCTGAAATAACCAGTATCCTGTTTTTTTCATTCAAGGTTATTTGTGTGGGGATAGTGGGTTTATTATTTTTCTGATTATACAGTTTGAGCAATGGATGATAAGCATCTTTTAAATCAACAACAGCGTTATCGGAAAGCATTGGATAATTGGCGCCCATTTCAATACCCAGTTTTGCTTTGGCACGGATAAAATCATATTCCCCCAGTATGCTGTGATAACCACTCAGTAAAGATGTGTAAACAGATAATGATGCAGTAAGATCACGCAGGATGCGGTACACTTCCCTTCGTTCTTCGTTTTCCAGGCTGAAGATTTCATTGTTGAGTTCAATGGTTTCTTCGGGCTCAACAAATGCAGTTCTTCTGCTTTCACTTTCACCATGCAAAATACCTTTTACCTGGCGTTTCTGTTCAGCAAACAAAGCCACCACCCTTCTCCCGTTTAAAAAAGATTCTTCGATATCAGCCACATAACCCTGGCGTTGTAATTTCTTCAGCACTTTTTCAAACTCTCTTCTTAATTCATTCCGCTTGCGGTATAAATTCATCCTGATGCTGCTGAGTGCTTCACTTGCATCATCTTTTACCACACCAGTTTCATCCAGCACATCATTCACCAGCTCAAGGATCACTTTTTCATAATAAGTTCCTTCAACCACCTGTGTCAAAGCAGGATAAGCCGTTCTTCGCTCTGTATCAAACCAGTGAAAAATGCTTTTGGTATTTTCTGCAAGTTTGCGGATGCTGATTAACTGTTCTTCATTTAAAACGGCGCCGGGTATGGAAAGTAGTTTTAATTCTTTAGCAAGGTTCAGTATATCATCAGTTGGGAAATACTGGTTTTGCTCCATAAGCAATTTCATTTCATGACTTTGCTGCAATTCCTGTTGAATAAATTCTTTTTTGGTGTGGATACGTAATTGAAAGGCTTTTTCCCTGGCATATTCCATGCGGCAATGTGTGAGTAATAAAGATTTCACTTTTTCAAACTCCAGTTGTACCAACGCAGATTCAGGAAACACTTTCATAAATAAGTCTGTGAATTTATGCGGGCAAAGGTAATACTGTTAAGCAAAGGAGGAAAAAACAGGTGAGTTTTGTTGCACAAACGTTAAAGCGTGTTTAAAAAGCGGACTTTGTCAGAGGCCTTCCAATTATGAGTTTTGTTTTGGCTCAATTTTGATTGTAATTTAGCATACTAAAAAAGAAAAAACATGTGGAGTAAGATTTTAGTAAACACCCTGATTGTTGCCAACTCTTTTCAATTGAATTCCTGTGCCACAGGAGAAAGCAAAAATTTACGTATGAATACAAATGATGATAAAACCATTGCTGCAATTGCAGACAATGTAAGTGATAAGCAAAAAACGGATACCGCTACGTTTGGTGGTGGCTGTTTCTGGTGTACAGAAGCTGTTTTTCAGCAGGTAGATGGGGTGCTAAAAGTAAACAGCGGTTACTGCGGGGGCCATATTAAAAACCCAACTTATGAACAGGTGTGCAGTAAAACAACCGGGCATGCTGAAGTAATACAGATTGTTTTTGACCCTTCAAAAGTTTCCTATGATGAACTTTTAGAAATCTTCTGGAAAACACATGACCCTACAACACTTAACAGGCAGGGTAATGATGTGGGGCCGCAATACAGAAGCTCCGTATTTTATCACAATGCAGAACAAAAAGAAAAAGCAGAACATTATAAAGCAGAGCTGGATAAAAGTGGCATTTTTAATGCACCAATAGTAACCACTATTGAAGCGTATAAAAACTACAGTGAAGCAGAAAACTATCATCAGAACTATTACAATCTCAACAAGAATAATAACCCTTATTGTTATTATGTAATTAAACCCAAGCTTGATAAGTTTGAGAAAGTGTTTAAAGATAAAATGCGGAAGAACTAAACCATAATTAAAAACTCAAATAAAAAAATATGGATGTAAACACAATGCTCCCTGCAATTGGCTTCATCGTTTTTCTGGCAATAGATTATTTGATGTTTAAATTGATGCGTGAAAAGAAATTCAAAGGCCTGATTCCTTATTTATTTCAACTCGCAAAAAAGAAATAATTTTTTACTGAAGCTTCACCCTTCGCAACTCCAGCCAGTTGAGTGCATTGGGTTTGAAATTTTGCACATCCGGCTGTACTAAATGAATGACCATATCATACCACACAGGTACAACAGGTGCATCATTAATAATCATTTTGTCCATTTGCTGATAAAGCTTATACCGCAATGAATCATTGGGTTCTTTATTGCTTTGTTCATACAAAGCATCAAATGCCGGATTGTTGTAGCGTGTATAATTGGGAGGTGACGGATTTTTGCTGTAGAATACGGAGAAATAATTTTCTGCATCAGGATAATCCGCAATCCAGCTAGCCCGGAAAAACAATGCCTGATTCTTTGCTGTTTGCGTGAGCAATAAACTTTTTTGAATGGCTTCAACCTGTACTGTCAATCCCACATCCTGCAACTCACGGGCAATATAACTGGCAAGGTCAGCATAGATAGGAATGGTTAAGAGTTTGATTGCCGGCGGAGGATTTGTTTCATTAAAGCCGGCTTCTTTCAACAAGGCTTTTGCTTTTTGGGGATTATAAGAATATCCTTTAACGATTGCAGTATCAAAACTTGGCAAACCCATCGGCACAAAACCACTTTCGGCAGGTGTGCCAATGGAGTTGCGCAGGTACAACATCAGTTTTCGCTTATCAAATCCATAATTAATTGCCTGACGTATTGCTTTCAATTTTAGCGGCGAATTTTTTACAAGCAGATTATTTTCATCAACCAAAATTCCCAGGTATTCAATGTTGAGATACGCATGTTTGTTCAATACAATCTTTCCTTCCCATTCTTTTCTGAGTTCGCCTTTGCGTGTGAGAATTTCATCTTTAAAGGAAGCATCAATATCATTAATAAAATCCAAACGCTTTTGACGGAACTCTAAAAACTCTGTTGCTTTGCTGTCTAAGAAAGAAACTTTAATACCATTAATATAAGGTAGCGGTTCATTCTTTTCATCCCGTTCAAAATAGTTTTTATTCTTTGTAAGTATCAATGCCTGTCCTTCTTCCCACACTTTAAATTGAAAAGGTCCGCTGCCCACAGGGTTTCGTCTGAAATCATTTCCGTATTTCTCCACCGCTTCTTTAGGCACAACTGAACAATATACATTACTAAGCACACCCAATATTTGAACAAACGGTTTTAACAAGTTGAGTTGAAAGGTGGAATCATCAATGGCTTTAAATCCTTTCTCCGCATCTGCCCGTTTATTGAAAATCCATGCGCCGGGGCTGGCAGTGTTCTTATCCATCAATCGTTGAAAGCTGTACACCACATCACCGGCAACAAGTTTTCGTCCCTTACTGTTTGCAAACACATCATTGTTATGAAAGAACACATCTGTCCGGAGATGAAAGTTGATCTGCAACCTGTCAGCACTGATATCCCAGCTTTTTGCAAGAGAAGGAACAATGTGCAACTGCTCATCTGTTTCCACCAATGTATTAAACAGTTGGTGCACTGCCCATATATTGCTTTGATTTTTGGCAAATGCCGGATCCAATGATGAGATACCTGTGGTTTCATTGTAATGAAAATAGTTTTCTTCATTACGTGCAGAACGTGAACAGGAACTAATTACGAAACAATACAATACAAGAATCAAAAAAGCACTCAAAAAATCCCTGTGTTGAAATACGAGTCTATTTGTAACGGTTTGCATCTTTAATTAGCATTAAATTTATGGCCTAAATACATGCAGTGAAAAAAAATTATTGGTTACTATTTACCGGTCTTCTTTTATGCTCTTGCGTCACGGCCCAGGTATTTTCTAAAAATCAACATCTCACCCGCCAGGATACATTGCGTGGAAGTATTACAACTGAACGTGCCTGGTGGGATGCAGTGATGTATGACTTAACAGTAAAACCGGAGTTCACCAATTTCACCATCAGTGGTTCCAATATCATTTATTTTAAGATTGTAAAAAATCCCGCTTCCAGGATGCAGATTGATTTGCAGGAACCGTTAACCATTGACAGTGCCTGGCTCAACGATGTGCCTGTAACATTTTCACGTGATGGTAATGCATGGTTCATTGATTTACCCAACAGGAAAATGCCAAAATCACTTCCTCAAAATCAATATACAAGTGGTGCATTGCAGCAGTTAAAGTTAGTTTATCACGGTGTGCCCAAACCTGCTTTAAATGCCCCCTGGGATGGCGGCATTGTTTGGAAAAAAGATGAAAAAGGTAATCCTTGGATCAATGTAGCATGCCAGGGACTTGGCGCCAGTGTGTGGTGGCCCTGTAAAGATCACCAGGGCGATGAACCAGACAGTGCAAAAATCAACATTATTGCACCTGATACATTGATGAATATTTCTAATGGAAAATTAAGATCTGTTTCAGAAAGTGTAAATGGTTTTAAAACATGGACATGGTTTGTTTCAAAACCCATCAACATTTACAATATTACCATGAACATTGGGAAGTATGCCCATTTCAATGATACACTCATGGGTGAAAACGGAAAATTGGATTTGGATTATTATGTGATGGAATACAATCTTGAAAAAGCAAAAAAACAATTTGCAGTGGTAAAGCCGATGCTCCGTGCGTTTGAATATTGGTTTGGCCCCTATCCTTTTTATGAAGATGGATACAAGTTGGTTGAAAGCTATCATTTAGGAATGGAACATCAAAGCGCTGTTGCTTATGGCAATAAATTTATGAATGGATATCTTGGCAGAGATTTAAGCGGCACCGGCTGGGGAAGCAAATGGGATTTTATTATTGTGCATGAAAGCGGGCATGAATGGTTTGGCAACAACATCAGCGCTAAAGATGCAGCTGATATGTGGGTGCATGAAGGATTTACCAATTACAGTGAAACGCTGTTTATTGATTATATGTACGGAACTGAGGCAGGCAATGCGTATGTACAGGGTATCCGTAAAAACATCAGGAATGATGCACCCATCATTGGAACTTATAACGTAAACAAAGAAGGCAGTGGTGATATGTATTACAAGGCAAGTAATATGATTCACATGGTTCGCCAAATCATTGGAGATAAAAGTACTTTCCGAATGCTGCTGCATGACATGAATGAGAAATTCCGGTACAAAACAGTAAGTTCGAATGAAATTGAAGATTTTATTTCCAAACGCACAGGCTTTAATCTTTCCAAAATGTTTGACCAGTATTTAAGAACTGTGCAAATACCCACTCTGGAATATTACCTGGAAACCAGCAGCGGCATGCAAACATTGTATTACCGCTGGAACGACTGCATTAAAGGGTTTAATATGCCCATTAAGTTACCGGGTAACAGCCATGGTAAATATGGATTGATGCTGGCAACAGAACAATGGCAAAAGATGCGCACCAATTTTAAAGAAGATGAGGATTTGCAGAAACTGATGGATAAAAACTTTTATGTTACTTACAAAAAAGTAAAGTAATATCTTCGGCAGCAGTATGGGAACAATCAGAAAACAGGCCATTTATTCCAGCATTGTCATTTATCTTGGTTTCCTGATCGGGTTTGTAAATACGTGGTTTTTTATACGCAACGGCTCTTTCACTCCTGACCAATACGCCCTTACACGTTTGTTTTTTGATGTGGGTCAAATGATGTATGCCTTTGGCGGGTTGGGTGTTGTTGCTGTTATCTATAAATTTTTTCCGTATTACCAGGACCATCTGACCAAAAAAGAAAATGATTTATACAGTTGGTCCCTTTTAACTGTTTTTATTGGTTTTACGCTGGTAATTGCAGCCGGTATTTTATTTGAACCACTGATTATCCGAAAATTTTCTGAACGCTCCCCGCTATTTGTAAACTATTATCACTGGGTTTTCCTGTTTGGCTTTGGCATTACCGTTTTTTCTGTACTGGAAATCATTTCCGGTACTTTCAAAAAAACAATACTGCCAAACTTTTTAAAAGAAGCTGGCTTACGGTTTTTAACCTTTGGTTTAATCCTGCTGTTCTTTTTTAAGATTATTGACTTTGACAGATTCATTAAACTGTTTGCTTTCTTGTACATTTTATTAGCTATTGTACTCTTTGCAATTCTTTACCGGGGGCGTTACATACACCTGGTTTTTAAAGAGAGCAAGGTTACGAGAAGATTTAAGAAAAAAATGATCAGTCTCTCCCTGTACATTTACGTGGGGCAGGTGATACAGGTATGTGCAGCAGTAGCCGACAGTATTTTCATTGCCAGTTTAAAAGGTTTGGCACTAACGGGTGTATTTAGTCTTGCTTCGTATATTGCCAACTTAATACAGGTGCCGCAACGGAGTGTGATTTCAATAACACTTCCTGCTTTGAGTAAAGCATGGAAAGATAAAAACCTGAAAGAGATTGACCGGATCTATCACAGAACTTCCATTAATCTTTTATTGATTGGCCTTTTTATTTTCGGAAGCGTTTGGCTCAATATACAGGATGCATTTATTACCTTCAATATTCAAAGTGAATACAAAGCAGGTTTATCTGTAGTATTTATCCTGGGCATTACAAGAATTATTGATGCAGGCACGGGAGTGAATGCACAAATCATCGGCACATCCACACAATGGCGGTTTGAGTTTTTAACGGGTGTTATTTTACTGGCTTTATTATTGCCACTCAATTATTTCTTAATAAAACAATATGGGATTATTGGGTCAGCTTACAGTAACCTTATTGCTTTCACCGTATACAACTTGATACGCCTGTGGTTTTTATGGTACAAATACAAACTGCAGCCCTTTAACAGTAAAACCGTTTTAAGCTTACTGCTTGCGTCAGCAGCTTATTTTGTTTGCCTGTACCTGTTTCAGCATATGAGTGGCTGGATGGGCATTATTTTAAGAAGCAGTCTGTTTACAGTATTGTTTACAGCAGGAGTATTTATACTGAAACTGACACCAGATGCACATCAGTTACTGGAAGTAGTAAAAAAACGCTTAGGTATAAAAGCTGATTAAGCAAAATGCTTCAGTTCATCAAGAGTAAGCCTTCCTTCATAAATAGCTTTCCCAACAATTGCGCCTTTACAACCAATTTGTTGCAATTCTTCCAAATCTTTCATGGAGCTTACGCCTCCGCTGGCAATAAAATGCAGTTGCGGAAATTTTTGAATGATGTTTTTATACAATTCAGTTGAAGGGCCTTCCAGTCTCCCGTCTTTACTTACATCTGTACAGAAGATTTGCTGCACGCCATGAGCAATGTATTTTTCAATGAAATCATAAATCCAGATATCAGTAGTTTCAAGCCAGCCGCCCACAGCAATTTTTTCATCTTTCACATCAGCGCCAAGCAAAAATTTATCTGCACCAAACTGTTTCATCCAGCTTACAAAGAGCGCTTCATCTTTTACAGCTATACTTCCTACAGTAGCCAGTGCAGCGCCTGAGTTGAATACTACCTTTACGTCTTCTTCTTTTTTGATGCCGCCTCCAAAATCAATAATGAGTGAAGTTTTACCGGCGATGGTTTCCAGCACCTTCCAGTTTTTAACAGCTCCCGCTTTTGCTCCGTCTAAATCTACAAGGTGCAGTCGTTGCAATCCTGCATCTTCAAATTGTTTGGCAACTTCCAAGGGATGTTCGTTGTAAATTTTCTTTTGGGAATAATCACCTTCCGTTAAACGTACACACTTACCGTCTATGATATCAATTGCAGGAATGATTTGAAGCCCCCCTGTCCCTAAAGGGGAGCTTTTAGCCGAACTATTTTTTTCTAACAACTCTTTAGTTTTAATGTTTATTTTTTCAATGACTGAGTCAAGGTGTTCTTTTACATCCCTGTTTGTAACCCTCAAAAATGAAATTCCCAAAGACTCTAAATTTGATTGCCTCTCTTTGTCGTTACGCTTTACTTCTTCAAGTGAATGAATACTTCCATCAATTTCAATTGCCAATTTAATTTTATGAGCATAGAAATCCAATACGTAATTTGCTGTGGGATGTTGTCTTCTGAATTTTATTCCAAGTTGGCTTTGACGAAGATAATTCCAAAGTAATTCTTCGGTATCAGTTTGCCTGTTCCGCAATTCTTCTGCCTTCTTAAAAATCAAAGGCCCTGCTTTGTAAAACATATCATCTTTCATATTCTATTAACTCCCTTTAGGGTTGGGGCATAGTTAAAAAGTTTTTGAGTATCTGCTCTCCCACCTTCGCACTTTTCTCTGTATGAAACTGCACACCGTAAAAATTATCTTTTTGCACAGCGCCGCAATATTCAATACCGTAGTTTGATGTTCCGATGCAGTACGGATTCATTTCTGCATAGTAGCTGTGTACATAATACACAAAGCTCTGCTCCGGAACATCTTTGAATAAGTTTGTTTTGAGGTTGTATAAATTGTTCCAGCCAATCTGCGGAACTTTTATTGACTCACCCCCAACCCCTCTCTGCAAGGCAGAGAGGGGGGAGAACAACTTCACTCTTGCAGGAATAATTCCCAAACATTCTGTATCACTTTCTTCTGAATGTTCAAACAGCAACTGCATACCCACACAAATACCCAGCACAGGTTGCTTCAACTCTTTAATTACTTTATCCAATTCTTTTTCTTTCAAACTATCCATGGCGCTTCTTGCAGCGCCCACACCTGGGAAAATCACTTTATCTGCATTCATCAATTCATCTGCATCATCCGTAACTTTTGCATCAACATTTAAACGTTCTAATGCAAACAGAACGGATTGAATATTACCTGCGTTGTATTTTACGATTGCCACCTCACCCCCTGCCCCTCTCCCTTTGGAGAGGGGAGCTTGTGAGCCTCCGCTATTTTCTGCTGAACTCATTTTATAAATATCATTTTCATTTTTAACTTTAAGAATAAAAGCGACAATAGCTCATCCGGTAGAGCGCCAGTTTCCCAAACTGGAGGTGGCGGGTTCGAGTCCCGTTTGTCGCTCGAAGCTCCCCAACCCCTCCAAAGGAGGGGCTTTTATAACACTGATTTTAAGAATTTTTCTGTCGCCGCATTTACATCACTCACTCCTTCTAATGCTTTGATATATGCGCTACCGATGATGGCGCCGTTTGCATGTGCACAAGCTGCATCAAAGGTTTGCTTGTCTTTAATACCAAAACCCACCAGCACAGGATTTTTCAACTGCAGGGATTTTAATTTTTGCAGATACGCATTTACATCGGTCATATTCTTATCACTGCCTGTTGTAGAGGATGAGGAAACAGCATATAAAAACCCAGTGCTCAAACTATCTAGTTTTTTAATTCGCTCATCACTTGTTTCTGGTGTTACAAGGAAAATAAAATCCAATCCATATTGTTTGATGATGGCTCCGTATTCCGTTTCAAATTCATACTCTGGTAAATCAGGAAGAATTAATCCATCCACGCCAACTGCAGCAGCATCTTTACAAAAATTTTCAAACCCGTATTGAAGAACAGGATTCATATAACCCATCAATACAACAGGAAGCCCCCCCGCCCCTAAAGGGGAGCTATGAGCCCTCCACTCTTTCAATTGTTCAAACAAAACTGAAATGGTCATACCATTTTTTAAAGCAATCGAACTACTGTGTTGTATTACAGGCCCATCAGCAAGCGGATCGCTATAAGGCATACCCAGTTCAATTAAATCAGCACCGTTTTGCTGTAATGCATTCATTACTTCAAGGGTACTTTTTAAATGAGGATAGCCTGCGGTGCAGTACACGTTGAGAACACGATTGCTTTTTGTTTCAAATAATTTCTTTATTCTGCTCATAACCTCTATCCCATCCTTTCTCCTTCAGGAGAAAGGGGCCGGACTTTTATTTATTAATTTAACTTTTGTGCTGACAATTTCTACAAATTATTTCTTGTCATCAATTTCTTTCACAATCTCTCTTATTTTTTTCAAAACCATACTCATATTTTTTAATACCCCCTCATTTCTAAAACGAATAACAACAATTCCCAACTCTTTTAATTCATAAGTTCTTCCTTCATTATTTTCCTTTGCATCTCTACTATCATGCACTTCCCCATCTACTTCAATCACCAACTTTTTTTCATGACAATAAAAATCAGCAATAAACTTATGCAAAGGATGCTGTCTTCTGAACTTTAATCCTTCCAGTTTTCTGTTTCTCAAATTCCGCCATAACAAATCTTCTGCATCTGTTTTGTTCTTCCGTAAATCACGACCATATTCATACAATTTCCCAATAGCATGGCTATGTAGATTATCGTTGTGTGAATCAGTCATCATGTTTAAAATTTCGGAGGCTACCTTCCTCCCTCTCCTCAAGCCCGCCCGGCCATGCCGTTCGGACGGGGAGAGGGTTGGGGTGAGGTGAACTACCAAATTAGAACTCTTTGCTTTTTATAATACTCTTTGACCTAAACCGATGCCACATGCACCACAAAACAAAGGATTGCGACGCAACGAAGATGCCCGCCCGTACCGAACGCTTGTACCAAAAAAATTAAAAAAAATACGTTCGGGCGGGCCATGAAATACCATCGCTGGTATCACCACCTCTTTACAAATATTTCATATACGTCGCCAAATCCTTATCACCTCTTCCGCTCAAACAAATAATCACCTGGTCCTCTGCTTTAAATTTATAATTGTGGAGTACCGCAAACGCATGCGCTGTTTCCAACGCCGGAATAATTCCTTCCAGCTTACTCACTTCAAAGGCTGCCTGCAATGCTTCTTCATCAGTTGCACTTAAAAAAATTCCCCTGCCGCTATCAAACAAATGTGCATGCATGGGGCCAATGCCCGGATAATCCAACCCCGCCGAAATACTATGCGGCTCCACCACCTGTCCATCATCTGTTTGCATCAACAAACTTTTACTGCCATGTAAAATACCCGGCTTTCCGAGTTGCGTTGTAGCAGCGCTCATACCACTGTTTACACCATGCCCTGCAGCTTCCACTGCAATCAACTGCACACGCAACTCATCCAAGAAATGATAAAACGCACCTGCTGCATTACTGCCGCCGCCCACACAAGCCATTACATGCGTTGGTAATTCATGGCCCGTATGTTCTTTCAACTGCCAGCGCATCTCTTCACTAATCACACTTTGAAAACGTGCCACCATATCAGGATACGGATGCGGCCCCACCACACTGCCAATGATATAATGTGTATCGTTGGGATTATTAATCCAGTCACGAATGGCTTCATTGGTTGCATCTTTCAACGTTTTACTTCCGCTGGTGGCAGGTATCACTGTTGCACCCAGCATTTTCATACGTGCCACATTGGGCGCCTGCCGTTCAATATCTTTTTCGCCCATATATACAATGCACTCCACACCTTTTAATGCACACACTGTTGCAGTAGCCACACCATGCTGACCTGCACCTGTCTCCGCAATAATTCTTTTTTTACCCAGGCGTTGCGCCAATAAAATCTGCCCCACCGTATTATTGATTTTATGTGCACCGGTATGACATAAATCTTCCCGCTTCAACCAAATATTGGTGCTGAACTTTTCACTCAAACGTTTGGCATAATACAATGGTGTTGGTCTGCCTACATAATCTTTGAGCAATGCACGAAACTCTTTTTGAAAAGCCGCTTCCTGCATAATGTGCAGGTAACGGCTTTGCAGTTCTTCCACATTGCGATGCAGCATTTCAGGAATATACGCCCCGCCGAACTTGCCGTAATAACCCTGTGCAGTTGGTTGTTGATATGTTGTTGTTGTCATAATTTTATTTTTATGTAGTCACCGCATGTGCTACTATTAAGCTTCTGTTGCGTCGCACTCTTGTACGTTCTGAATTCTATTTGACAAACTACTAATCTACTTCATGTCAAGAAAATCAAAATTTGGTTCTTTGGCAATAAACTTTAAAGTATTTGCAGCAAATTGCATAGAAAAATCTAAGAGACTCAAAAAGTTATCTTGATTTGGTTTCAACTCGTACATGTTTTTATGGATTTCATTTACTTTAAAATATCTTTCGAATACGTCCTTACAATACTTAGATTTAATTTCATTCAACAAATTTTTATTCAAAACCATCGCCTGATGAGTTACAATATGCCGCAAGACGGACATTAAGTAAAAATATTCATGCCATGTTGTAGAGCAATCAATTCTCAGTTCTGCTTGTATCCATTGATTAAAAGATGGAGAATTTTCACACAAATAATTAACAAGATGCTTATTATTAATTCTATCAGATGGTGTTATTAAATGTTCAATTACACTATTATTTATTCTATTAATGTCCTGCTTGCCTAATACGGAATTAAAGTTTGACCCTAAAAATATCACATCAATAACTTGTAGCATGAGTATCTCTAGTGAATTATATGCTCTAACAATTGATAAATTCATCAACCAATTGAAAAAATCTTTACTGTGAATTTCTAAATCATCTGAATGAATTTCACGGCCTTCAGAATGAAACTTTAATAAATCTGAACTAGTTTCAATAGAAGAATCATAAGTGCTATAGGCGGATTCATAAATTATCATTGGTACGTTTAGCCTTTTATATTCTGGAATCGCCCAATTGTTTATAAAATGAGCCCAGAATCGCAAATCGTCATTTAGGGCATGCACTGATTTACGGTATTGATTATGTATTTCAACAAAATTTCTGAAAATCATATTTTAATAGTTAACAATGCTTTACGTTCTGGTGCTCTTGCTGGCGTTCCCCGCCAACAAGAAGAATTAAACTCCACGTCTAATCATACCTTTCTTTTCTTCGTGCCTTTGCGTCTTTGTGGTTTACCTTTTCCCAATCCCGTCAGACGAGGGCGTCAGACGGGGCGTGCTTCTTTCACTTTCTTTACTCATTTCATTGTTTCAGTTTTCTTTCTGTGCCTCTTTGTTTGCTGTGGCAATTCCATTTTCTTCTCTGTGACCTTCGTGTCCTCTGTGGGAGCATCTATTCCCTCACCTCCTCCACAAACCTCTTCACCAAATTCATATCCTTCACACCAGGACTTGTTTCAAACTCCGCTCTGCGAAGTCTCCAGACTTCGCAGTTTTATGCAAACAGTCTCCGACTGTTTCCTTTAATTCATTATCCTGTCAAAGACAGGATGCATAGCTCCGCAAAGTCTGGAAACTTTGTGGAGCAACCGGAACAACGCTAAATAACATCCACATGTATTAAACCCCTTCCGGTTGCATAATAACCGGCACTTGAATACAAATAATCCTCCGGCTTTTCCACAATTCCTGCCCGCACCGGATTGTAATGTGTACAATCCAGTTTCGTTTCAGTAAAAGCCGCTGAAAAACATTCTTCCGGGTGGTTGTCATTGCTCCATATTTGCCAGCCTTTGTTGTTTGAATTAGCTGAACCATAATATTCAAACTGGTGAATCATCCATTGTCTTCTGCTTTCAGCATCGCTTTGAATTACAGGTGCCATTTGCTTATGTGTAAATTTCTTAAAATCACGGATAATATCACTCAGTGTTTTTCTTTGCTTTTCGTTTGCCCTTGCAATAAGATGCATGTGATTGCTCATTATTACGTAAGCATTCAATATCAACTGTTGCTGCTGTTGTGCATAGCGCAAGCCATCTAATAAAATATCCCTGTACACCTTTCTTGAAAATAAATCAATCCAGCCGCAAACGGTAAACGTAAGAAAGTGTGTTGCATACTGGTCTCTGATAACATAACCTTCTCTGAAATCTACATCTTTCATATTTCAAAGTTTTAATTTTCAATAATCAAGTCAGAGACTTGATGCATAGAACTGCGAAGTCTGAAGACTTCGCAGCGCCTACCCTCTCACCTCCTCCACAAACCTCTTCACCAAATTCATATCCTTCACACCAGGACTTGTTTCAAACTTACTGTTTACATCCAGTGCAAATAAATTCCTGGCGGCTTCGTCCTTTGCAAATAACTTTATAGCTGCTGCATCAGAAGGTTCAATACCGCCGCTTAAAAAAAACGGTTTGTTTACAACTGCTTCTTTCAGCATCTCCCAGTTAAACTTCTTTCCCGTGCCGCCATAGAGCAAAGGCGTTCCTCCCCCTTGGGGGGAGTTAGAGGGGGCCGTGTCAAAGAGATACATATCACAGCTATCATAATAATCCTTCACTTTCCAGGGAATATTTTCATCCTCTCCAATCCGAAACGCTTTGATGGTTTGTATGTAATTGCTCACCTGTTCACAAAACCTTGGCGTTTCATCGCCATGCAACTGCACCATATCCAAACCAAAATTCTCTACATGATTCAGTATTTCATCATACGATGCATTTACAAACACACCCACTTTATATACTTTCAGTTTGGCACGCTTTACCATTGCACCATTCAAATGCTTCAGTACAAACCGTGGACTTTTATGATAAAATATCATGCCTGCAAACTCCACACCCATTGAACCCAATTGGTGCATTTGCTGCAGGTCCGTCATACCACAAACTTTAAGACGAAGCCCCTTGCCCCCATCCCCTGAAGGGGTGTTATTAGCCTCGCTATAACTTTCAAGTCCATTCATATTTCTACCAGTTTTAGTTTAAACTGGCAAGCGTTATCGTTTATCAAACTCTAAGAACATAATCGGGATGTTATTTCACCCCCCTTTAGGGGATGGGGGCTTCATCCCCGCTTTAAACTGCAGAATCTTTCCCATATCCTTTATTCCAGGCTCTGTTTCAAATTTACTGTTGATATCCACACCATAAAAATCAGGATGCTTGAATGCCTTGATTTTTGCAATATCCTCCACACCAATACCGCCGCTTAAGAAAAATGGTTTTTCAATTTTGCTTTTGGCAAGAATGCTCCAGTCAAATTGTTTACCTGTACCTCCACGGAGTACTGCCTTTTCTCCCCTCTCCGTTTGGAGAGGGGTTGGGGGTGAGGTATCGAACAAATAATAATCACAAGCCATATCATAAGGCGCTACCAATTCATCAACATTTGTAACTGACTCATCAATATGAAACACCTTAATCACTTCCACATCTTCATTCAAATCACTGCAAAACTCAGGGCTTTCTTCGCCATGTAATTGCACCACATCCAATCCATAATTTTCTATAGCATCCAGAATATCGCTGTAAGATGGATTTACAAACACGCCCACTTTCTTTAAATCATAATCAGCATTTGCAATTTCTTTCGCTTCTAATTTACCTTCCACATTACGTGGTGAGTTTTTATCAAAGATGAAACCAACGAAATCAATTTCCAATCCTTCTAATTGCTGTACCTGTTTTACCTGTGTAATGCCGCAAACTTTAATATTCATGTTTTTGTTTAAAATATGATGGGCTAAAGCCCAGTTTAAAAATCTTTTTGTAACCCAAGTCTTAAGGCTTGGGTTATATCAAATGCCTCTGCCGGGCTTTAGCCCATTACTAAATTGTTGAAATGCCTTTGCAGGATTCTTTTCCTTCATAAAATTCTCACCAATCAAAAATCCTTTAAATCCATTTTGTTTGAACAGTAAAATATTTTCAACGGAACTGATGCCGCTCTCAGCCACTTTTATTTTATCGGAAGGAATTTTCTCAGCCATCCGCAGGCTCCGTTCAATATCTACTTTGAATGTTTTCAAATCACGGTTGTTGATGCCGATGATTTCGGTTTCCTCACAAATATGCTCCAGCTCTTCTTCGGCGTGAAGTTCCAGCAATACTTCCAGCCTCAACTGTTTTGCATAAGCTGCCAGACGCTTTACTTCATCAGGTGTTAAACAGGCAGCAATCAACAAAATTACATCAGCACCCATTGCCTTTGCTTCTTCAATCTGGTATTCATCAATCATAAAATCTTTTCGCAGAATGGGAATTTGATTGACTCTTGCTTTTATCAAATCACTTGTACTGCCGCCGAAAAACAATTCATCCGTTAACACACTTAACGCACTTGCTCCGTTAGCAGCATAAGCAGTAGTTACTTCCACCACATCAGCCGCTTCATTAATGCTTCCTTTGCTGGGTGAGCGACGTTTGAACTCTGCAATGATGCCTGTTCTGCTTTCATCCAATAAAAATTGTTTTAACGAAAGTCTTGGTGTTGCATAAAGTTCGCTCTTACGCAATTCTTCTGCAGGCATCAATGCCATGCGTTCTTCAACTTCAATTCTTTTTCTTGCAATGATTGCTTCTAAAATATTCATTTTGCTTTTTTATCTCTGGCCTGAAGGCCAGAGCAAGTCATTAAATCTTCTTCTTTGCTTTCAACTTCAACAAAGGCCGGAGCAAGTCATTAATTATTCAAACTGATTAATTTTTTCAAGACTTCATTTGCTTTTCCTCCGTCCAAACTCTCAACCGCTGCATTATACGCATCATCGTAATTTTTAAACGCTCCTGTGCAATACAAACCCATTGCTGCATTGGAAAGCGCCACTGCATTTTGCGCCCATGTACCTTCACCGCCCAGAATCTTTGTAAATATTTTTGCTGATTCTTCTACCGTTGTACCGCCCTGTATATCTGTTTGCAGCACCATACGTTTGCCGAGTTGTTCAGGCGTTTTTACACTTTCACCGTTATTGGTAATGACTTTGGTATCATTGGTCAATGATATTTCATCATATCCATCCAGGCTATAAATGATGGTAAATGCTTTTTCTGTTTGCTGCAATAAATAATTATAGATGCGTGCCATTTCCAGATTAAACACACCCACCAATTGATACGCAGGATTCGCAGGATTCACCATTGGCCCCAGCATGTTGAAGAAAGTTCGCATGCCTAAATTCTTTCTGATGGGCGCAACGGTTTTCAATGCCGGATGAAATAAAGGCGCATGCATAAAACAAATGCCCGCTTCTTCTAGTTCACGCTTCAATTTATCATTGTCATTGGAGAATTGATAACCGAGTTGTTCCATCACATTGCTTGCACCGCTGATGCTGGATGCACCATAGTTACCATGCTTGGCTACTTTCTGTCCCGCACCTGCAACAATAAAACAGGCCAGTGTAGAAATATTGAAGGTATTTTTTCCATCACCACCTGTGCCCACAATATCCAAAACTTTATGACCATTTAAATCAACACGCACACAAAGTTCCATTAAAGCATCTCTGAAACCCTGCAGTTCTTCAATGGTGATGCTGCGCATGAGATATACGGTCATGAATGCAGTAATCTCATGTTCATTGTAAACACCTTTGCCGATGTTGAGCAGTGCTTCGTATGCCTGCTGCCGGTTGAGGGTCTTGTGTTCAAAAAGCAACTGTAATATCTTCTTCATGCCCCTGTCCCCTGAAGGGGAATATTTTATAGTTAATAATAATTTTGAATCAGCATTATGCTTATGATAATTGAGTAAGCAACAACTCAGTTCACGTTCACCCCTTTAGGGGATGGGGGCTTTCAACCAATTCCTCATTATTTCTTCTCCCTTTGGCGTTAATACACTCTCCGGATGAAACTGCACGCCCTGCACATCAAATGTTTTATGCTGCAGCGCCATTATCATTCCGTTTTCATCTTCCGCTGTAATTTCCAATTCTGATGGAAATTTTTCTTTACTCACTACCCAAGAATGATAACGACCCACTTCAATTTCATCGGGCAGACCATCAAATAAATTACTGTGTGAGTGTTGAGTGCCGGGTATTGAGTAGCTACTAACTACTAACGACTGACGACTCCCGACTTGTATTTTCGTCGCCACTCCATGATACACCGTACTCAAATTCACCAATGTTCCTCCAAATGCCTGTCCAATTGCCTGGTGACCCAAGCACACACCCAAAATAGACTTTGTTGCTGCATATTCTTTTATCAACGGCAATAACAATCCTGCTTCTTCAGGAATACCGGGACCTGGCGATAAAATAATTTTATCATAGTCCTTTACTTTCTCCAATGGAATCTGGTCATTGCGATGCACTTCCACTTTCACATGTGTAATCTTTTCAACTAAGTGAACCAGATTGTAAGTGAACGAATCGTAATTATCAAAAACTAAAATACGCATATTGAAAACCTCCTAATCCCGCAATGGCGGGACTTACCGCAATGGTAATTCTTTTGAACTGTTTAACAATTTTTCAACCATTGAATTAATTTCATCAAGTACAACATCCAACTCTTGAAACACTCTTTCGTTGGTAAATCTTATGATTACACAACCTTGTTCTTTCAAGTAATCTTCACGGATTTTATCATTTTCTTTTACATCTTTTAAGTCATGTATTGTTCCATCTACTTCTACAATCAGCTTCAACTTATGACAATAAAAGTCAGCTATGTAAATACCAATAGGATGTTGTCTTCTAAACTTCAACCCCTGAACACCTGCTTTCAGATAATTCCATAAAAGTTTTTCAGCTTCCGTCATGTTTCTTCTCAAATCTTTCGCTAATTCAAAAACCAAATGGCTTGCACCACGAAACATTCCTTCGCCTTTAAATGCTGATTTATGTTTTTTCTGCTCACTCATTTTAAACTTGTTGATGCATGCACATAGCAGCAAGTCTCCCTTCAGGGAGATTTAGAGGGTTGTTGCTTTGGCGATCGCTTTCTTCAACGCCCCCAACTTATTATTTACTTCCTGCAACTCACTCTCAGGTTTGCTGGCAGCCACTACTCCGGCGCCTGCCTGGTAAATCAACGTATTATCCTTGCTCAAAAACGTACGAATCATAATGGCATGATTGCAACTGCCATCAAAACCCATAAATCCCAAGGCGCCGCCGTAATAACTTCTTGCAGTGGGCTCATAGGTATCTATCAATTGCATGGCTTTTATTTTAGGAGCACCGCTCAATGTACCCGCAGGAAATGTTTTGGCCAGTAACTCAAACGGATTTGAATCTGGCCTGACCTTCGCCGTTACTTCACTCACCAAATGAATTACATGACTGTAATATTGCACTTGTCGGTAATGCGCCACACTCACTTCATCACACACACGGCTTAAATCATTACGGGCCAAATCAACCAGCATCACATGCTCTGCATTTTCCTTAGCATCTTTCAATAAACGTTCCGCTTCACGCTGGTCGGTTTCATCATCACCAGTGCGTTTAAATGTTCCTGCTATGGGATGCACAACAGCTTTACCCCGTCCGAACGGGTCATCCGGGCGGGCATTTTGAATAATGAGTTGCGATTCCGGACTTGAACCCATCAGCTTATAATCACCATAATCAAAAAAGAATAAATAAGGTGAAGGATTGATACTGCGTAATGCACGGTACACATTCAATTCATCACCCGTGAAACTTTGTTGAAATCTTCTGCTCAATACAATCTGGAAAACATCACCACGCATACAACTGGCAATTCCTTTCTTCACCATTTCAATGTACTCTTCATCGGTTACATTGCTGCTCTCATCTCCTTTTACTGCAAAAGGAAACACGGGCACATCTTTACTGCGAATCAAACTTTCCAGCAATGGCAATTCACTTTCAACACCATTCAACACATTTTCGCAAATAAACAATTCATCTTTATAATGATTGATGGCAATTACATATTGATACAATCTATACCTTATTGGAGGAACTGTATTCAAGTCCCTCTCCTTGGGAGAGGGATTTAGGGAGAGGTCTTCAAAAAATTGCACCGCATCAAATGTTGTATAACCATACAGACCTTGTGCAAACTTTGCTTCTTTACAATCTCCTGAAACGTTTTCAAACCGTTTCATAAAATCCCAAAGCAGCGTGGGTACATCTTTTTTATTCTTAATATTTAAACGCTCAGGTTTTTGTGCAGGTAGTTTGTATTCCAGTGTGTTTGTGTCAATCATTTCAATTCCTGAAATGGCATTCACACAAATAAAACTCCAACTGTTTTCCGCAGCATGATGGTCAGTACTCTCCAGCAAAATGGTATCACGAAAACGGTCACGCAGGCGCATGTAAATACCCACGGGTGTATATACATCTGCGAGCATTTGTTTGCATCTTGTTTCTATTGAAATCTTTTTCATCTTTTTTTATTTGTGTTACAAGCTGTGGCAACATTTTTCAACTGCTGTTGCGTCGCACTCTTGTACGTTCTTAATTCTATTGAGCACCCACCTCAGACACTTTTGGTCTGAGCGAGACATTTATCGTCTCGCCCTGTCAATCACTCTCAATGTTTAAGTCTCCGCTGCCCCCGTCCGAACGGGTCATCCGGGCGGGCCTCCCGGGAGGAGATAAACAATCAAATTTTTTACACTTTACATTTCATCAACCTCGTACTGCACACCCCTTTAGGGGATGGGGGCAAAAAATAAAACCCCGAATTACTTCGGGGTCTGAATATGATTGTACAATCACAGTAATAGCATTACAGACCCCATCGAGTTGTATGCCACCACCATGTATTGTTTGAAATTTGTTTCATTGCAATGCAAATATGTTCATTCAAATTCAAAACGCCAAAAAAACTTTTAAAAGCAGGACAACAAAAAATTCCAAAACTTGTTATAGAAATTTTAACGGGTATTGCAAACCGCTGCTTTATCTTTATCGTCTAACGAAAAAAATTAAGACTCATGCGTAAACTTTCTTTTGTTGCAGCATTCCTCATCAGTACTGCTTTGCTGCTTTCTTTTTCTTTGAAACAGGATAATCCTGATGCCATTGTGGGTGTTTGGAAAAACGGCGAAGGCACGGGTATGATTAAGATTACCAAAAACGGCGAAAAATACCAGGGCCGCATTGTGTGGCTCAAAGAACCCAATGACTCTGAAGGCCAGCCAAAAACGGATAAGAACCACCCTGATGCAGCCAATCATACAAGGCCTGTGCTGGGTTTAACCAATATGTGGGGGTTTGAATACAAAGGCAAAAATGTGTGGGATGGCGGTAAAATTTACGACCCTAAAAATGGTAACACCTATGACTGCACCATGAAATTAAAAGATGCCAATACATTAGATGTTCGTGGATATATCGGTGTATCACTCATTGGAAGAACAGATGTGTGGACAAGACAGGTAGCCAAATAAAATATTTTCCTATGGAAATAATGAACCCCGCTATTGGCGGGGTTTTATTTTTATGGACTCACAAAATTTAATCCTACACTAAAATAAAAAGGATTGGTCAATGCACTTCTGAAAAACAATTGACTGTCTTTCCGTGCATCATATTCATTCATCACATCAAAACGCCAGTTGTAACGGAAACCTGCCTGCACATTCAGCCAAAAGAACCCTTTCAGCTTTTTATCCCACATTACTCTTGGTTTTAATTCGCCACGTTGAATAAACACCTGCCCATTAGGACTTGGCGTGCGCATCCAGTATTGATTGCCTTCCAGTTCATAACCAATCTGCAGAATATTGGAAGTGGAGAAATTGCGGCGCAGGTGACCTCTTGCGGGCAACAGCAATTCCATCCCCCATTGATCATTAAATGTTTTATTCCACAAAACTATGGGCACATAAATCAATTGCCCGGCACGATAGGTTCTGGCCACACCCACGCCGATCATATTTTTTTCTGATTTCTTCCACCCATAAATAGCGGTTGCACTAATAGTAACCGCTTTTGAATTAACGTCATCAAAACCTTCAAACACACCATTTACATCAGCGCTTGCCTGAAGGATGAGAAAGTTTTTTTCATTGAACGGTTTAAAGATGGTGGTGTTGATGCCGGCTGTGTGCATACCATTACTTTCAAGTTTTGAAATAAAAGGGTTTGCGGTTGCGCCTTCAAAATTCAAACCACTTCTCCAATAATTGGCACCCAATTGCCAGATGAGCTTCGTATTAGAAACAACCGGAATATTTACCTGGGCTCTTAACCCGGATAAACGGTTTACCTTAAATGTTTGAGGCATAAGAAACGTTGGATAAAATGGAACCTCCGGCATATTAAACCCACCCTGGTATTCATAACCAATACTGATGATTTTATTGGGTGTTTGATTGAGTACTTTTTGTGTAACATAACGCTTCACTCCTTCCGCATCACCAAATTTGCTGTAATCCATCTCATCAACAGCAGAAGTATCGGTTACCTGTGCACGGAGAACTGTTGCAAACAGCAAAAAAATCGCAGCAATCGTATATCTCATAAAAGATTGTTTTGGAAACAAAAATAAGGAGGAACTGTTCAGGACAGATCAAAGAAATTATTGCAGCCAGTTTACCGTTTCCGGTTGTTCCATAGCATAGCGATTGATTAAACTGCGTACCAACTGGTATTCGGGATAAGACTGTAAACGATGCTTTAAATCATTCCCATTTGAAAAATCAAAATCAACCGGCACATAGCCCATGCCGTAAAACTTTCCATCTTCCATTAAAATACAGGCATCGGAGTTATTAAAATAAGAACGTTCTCTGATGGCAAAGCTGGGCAGTTCCTGCTTTAGTTGCTTTGTTGCAGTTACAACACGTTCATTATAATCTATCGCCGTTTCTTCCTGCACACAGGCGCCTTTGCAGTTTTCATTGCTGCATTGATCATCATGTGAGCGGTCAATAAAACAAAGTTTATGACAGAGTGAATATTCTTTTGCCAGCCGTTTGAGTTCGTTCATTGCTTCCATACGGCTGAAATAAATCTGAACGGCCTGCAGGTTTTTATGTTTCCGGTCAACCGCCAGACGCAGGTAACCATTTCCGTCTTCAAACAAATACAACCCATATCCCGCTTCAAAACCTTTGGTGGCCCGGTTATACCTGGGCCAGAGGCGTTTGATTTCGATGGTTTCCAGTACAGAAGCCATCAATTCTGTACCGCACTGCTGATAAGATATACGATGAATAGTTCTTAAAAACTCCTGTCGTTGCAGGCTTGGTTTGTTGCCAGAAAAATGCCCCACCACCCTTTTTCGCAGCATTTTGGCCTTACCCACATAAATGATTTTATCTTTTGCATCATGAAAATAATAAACGCCGGGTGTGAGTGGCAATTCATCAATCTGCTCACGGCCCAGGTTCACAGGCAGCATTTGTTCTTTACTCTGCCTCTTGAGCATGGTGTAAAGATGATTGTTTACATCTTTTTTGAGCAGCAGTTTCAGTAATTCAGCAGTGGCGGCGGCATCACCTCCGGCACGGTGACGGTTATAAACCGGTATCTCAAAATGGGCACAAAGTTTACCGAGGCTGTAAGAAGCCAGTTTAGGGCTCACCTTTCGTGCATAACGAACGGTACAAAGCTTCTGGCACTGAAGATGATAGCCCAGCGCCCCTAACTGGTGGTGAAGAAAGGAATAGTCAAAGTTTACATTATGGGCCACAAAAATTTTTCCCTGGAGCAGTTCAAAAAGCTCAGCAGCTATTTCCTCAAAGGAAGGCGCCAGATGCACCATTTCATTGGTGATACCCGTGAGCTTCTGAATGGGGTATGGTATGTTTTGATGCGGATTAATGAGGGTTTCAAAACGGCGGATAATTTCCTGCCCGTCATGAATCACCACTCCAATTTCAGTAATTCCGTGTGAAGAAGCATATCCCCCTGTTGTTTCAATATCTGTAACCGCAAAAAGCATTTGGGATTTTTGTTAAAAATTTAGTTCTAAAACTTGTCAAATTTATAAAACAACCATATCTTTACGGTACCCTATATTTCCTTTTTTTCAACTTACATTAATCCGATACCACTGAAGGCATGATCCGTTCTTATGCGAATTCCATTTTTTTGTCATCTTTAAATGGTATCATATGTCAACAAATCAAACACAGTTAAGCGAAACAACCAAACAGGTATTGTTTGTAATCGTTTTCTTTACAACCATCGCTTTAGTTACGTATTTCTTTTTTAATTAAAGTTGCCTATGTAAAGAAATTTACACTTTTTTCACTCCGGTGAAACAATGGTTTATTCGCTCCAAAATTATTAAAGCCCTTCAGGGCTTTTTTTTATTCTTGCCTCTTCACGCATGTATTAACTCATTACTATACTTTTGATAATTTCCCTGATCATTCCTGAATTACCGTTAACATTTTCTTTTACGTTCCAAAACAGTATTATTTTAAAAATCATTAAAACTAAACAGGCAATGATTAAGGTTCTTCGTATTGCAATTGTATTTTTTCCTGTAAAAAAGGCATCCTTACCCTGCTGGCATGCAGGTATCAGGGGTGCTGCTGGTTACACTCTTGAGTAAATAAAGTCTATGAGCTATTCTCAAATTATCTCTGTGTTCAGCATTTCTGAAAACGGAACAAACGAAAACTAAGAACCCGTTAGTCAACATTTAAACCCCGTCTTTATAACGGGTTTTTTCATTTTCATCCAACCTCTGCTTTTAGTACCTTTGCCCACCTTTGAAAACAATATTTTATCAGTGAACGCAATTCTCCAAAAGAGCTTTTTATATTATGGAACTGAGCAAAAATTTTGAACATAGTGCTACCGAACAAAAATGGTACAGCCACTGGAACCAGCAGAACTATTTCAACAGTACCCCTGATGAGCGTGAACCTTTTACCATTGTAATTCCACCGCCCAATGTAACCGGTGTGCTGCACATGGGTCATTGCTTAAACAATACCATCCAGGATATTTTAGTAAGAAGGGCACGCATGATGGGTAAAAATGCCTGCTGGGCGCCGGGTACTGATCATGCATCTATTGCAACAGAAGCCAAAGTGGTGCAGATGCTTCGTGAAAAAGGAATTCAGAAAGCATCGCTGAGCAGGGAAGATTTTTTGAACTACGCCTGGGAGTGGAAAGAAAAATACGGCGGCATTATCCTCCAGCAATTAAAGAAATTAGGATGCAGCCTCGATTGGGACAGAACCAGTTTTACCATGGATGATGATTATTACAAAAGTGTGATCCATGTGTTTATTGATTTGTACAACAAAGGGTATATCTACCGTGGCAAACGCATGATTAACTGGGATGTAAAAGCCAAAACCGCTTTGAGTGATGAAGAAGTGATCCGCAAAGAAACCCAGCAGAAATTATATCATATCAAATATTTGATAGACCATGATCATCTGACTAAAGACAATAATAAAACATCTGTGGACAGTGGACGATCGTCTGCGGACTTCATCACCATCGCCACCGTTCGGCCCGAAACCATTATGGGTGATACCGCTATTTGTGTGCATCCAAAAGATGAACGTTACAAACATCTGCATGGGAGATTTGCATTTGTTCCGTTGATCAGCCGCCGCATTCCCATCATAACAGATGATTATGTAACCATGGAATTTGGAACCGGCGCATTAAAGGTTACACCGGCACATGATTTGAATGATTATCAGCTTGGATTAAAACATAACCTTGAAGTGGTGGATGTTTTGAATGATGATGGCTCCCTCAGCGAAGCAGCACAAATTTATATTGGAGAAGATCGTTTTGAAGCAAGAAAGAAAATTGCAAAAGAGCTGGAAGAAAAAGGCTTTATTGTGAAGATGGAAGATTATACCAGTGAAGTGGGATACAGTGAAAGAACTGATGCAGTGGTTGAACCACGATTGAGTTTGCAATGGTGGGTGGATATGAAAAAAATAAGCGGGCCTGCATTGCAGGTAGTAATGGATGATGAAATTAAATTCCATCCGGCCAAGTTTAAAAACCTGTACCGCCACTGGATGGAGAATATTAAAGACTGGTGCATCAGCCGCCAGCTCTGGTGGGGGCACAGGATACCGGCATGGTATGATGCAGAAGGAAGATTTGTTGTAGCTGCATCTGAAGGGCAGGCAAACCAAATGTTCAATGAGCAATTTTCAATAAACAATGCTCAATTAAAACAGGACGATGACTGTTTAGATACATGGTTCAGCAGTTGGCTCTGGCCATTTGAAGTATTTAAAGGCTATAGCAACCCTGGCAATAAAGATATTCAGTATTATTATCCCACCAACACACTCGTAACAGCGCCTGAAATTATTTTCTTCTGGGTGGCACGTATGATTATGGCGGGTATGGAATATCAAAAACAAATCCCTTTCCGTGATGTTTATTTCACCGGCATTGTAAGAGATAAACAGGGTAGGAAGATGAGCAAGAGCCTGGGTAACTCCCCTGATTTATTAGAATTGATTGATCAATACGGAGCTGATGCATGCCGCTTTGGGATCATGATTGCATCACCCGCCGGTAATGATTTACTCTGGGATGAAAGCAGCAATGAGCAGGGCAGAAATTTCAATAATAAATTGTGGAATGCTTTGAAACTAGTGAAGATATGGGAAGGAAAACAAGCAGACAGCCAGCAACCAACAGCCGGTAACTTTGCGGCGCTTTGGTTTGAAAACAGAATGAATGAAGCAAAAGCAGAATTGGATACGATGTTTAAAGAATTCCGTTTGAGTGAAGCATTGAAAACCATTTACTCTCTAATATGGGATGACTTTTGCAGTTGGTATCTGGAATGGGTGAAGCCGGGATTTGAACAACCCATTGATACGGCAGTGTATAATAAAACCGTTTTCTTTTTTGAAGAGCTGATGCAACTCCTTCATCCTTACATGCCGTTTATTACAGAAGAAATTTATCATGAACTCAAAGAAAGAACGCCGGGTGATGATTTAACAATTAAGCAGCTATCTGCAGCATCTGCTTTTAATAAGTCTGTTCTTGCCCATGGTGCGTTGCTCAAAGATGTTATCACTTCTTTGCGGGATGTACGCATCAAAAACCGGCTCAAACCAAAAGACACTATCAAACTTCATATCGAAACAGATCAGCAAAGAGGTTATCAGTTCTTTCAATCAATACTTGCAAGGCAATTAAATGCAACGGAAGTGGTATTTACTTCATCTCCGGTTACAGGCAGCATATCTGCCGTGGTGCAGAAGGATAAATTTTATCTTGAAAGTGATGCAGAAGTAGATAGTACTTCACAAAAAGAAGCATTGCTCAAAGACTTAGATTATCAGAAAAGATTTCTTGCATCAGTAGAGAAAAAACTCAGCAATGAACGGTTTGTACAAAATGCTAAACCGGAAGTGGTGGCGCTGGAGCAAAAAAAGAAAGCAGATGCTGAAGCAAAAATTAAAGCAATAGAAGAAAGCCTTGGAGCGTTATAACAGTAACAGATCCAACTCATGATAAAATACATCCTTACAATCCTCTTTTTTGTTACTGCCATCAATCATACAGATGCGCAACAAAAACCGCCCACACTTACCCCGCCTGAATTACAGTCTTTCTGGAGTACCACCAAAGGCGGCAGCCTTCCGCTGGAAATGGTTTTGAGTTTGGTTGATTCTGCAGTATGGGTAATAGATGTAAAGAAGGTTCGTTATTCTGTTTCACGTTTTGTTATTGTGTACAGGAGCAAAGACAAATATGAAGACGAGCAAACAGGTGAAGTAAAAACAAGATTTAACAGCAACACTGTTCAGATACGCAACAGCCCCTATTTAACAGAACAATGGCGTAAGATGCTCTATGAAAATATTAAACCGGGTGATGAACTGCTGATTACTGATTTGATTGCGAGAGATAAAAAAGGCAATTTCTTCCGGGCGCCCGAAGTAAAAATTGTGATCAATTAATGTTGCCATACCATTACTTTATAATTTTTTGCTGCGCTGTTTTCTTAGTTCCATCCATCAGCACCAGCACATACGTTCCTTTTGCAAGTGGTGCAAGGTTCACTAAAAAATTCTTTTGCGGCTGATTGTATTCTTTTTTCAGCATCATTTCCCCTGTAAATTATTGATGATGATCACAGGGTTTTTGATTACTTCATTTACAAAAACTGATACTTCATTCTGAATTGGGTTGGGAAATACTTTCATTTTGATGAATGATGCATTCATATCATTCACGCCTGCAGCAGCAGAAACAATAAACGGATAGTTTACCGTTTGGCTGTTATACTCCACTCTGAAATTCCGGGAGCCGGTTGGTGCACTGCCAGGCAATGCAAAGCTCCGCCACCACCAGCTTGCAGCAAATGTATTGGTGAAATTTTGTGTCTATGTTTGAAACACTGAATTATCCGGTCTGGTAACAGTATAAACTGCTGATATTCCGTTTAACTGATCAGCAAAATAAGCAGTGAAATAAACAGTTTGCCCCTGAACAAACCGGTTGCTTTCATTCGGCACTTCAGGGTTGGGGCATACAGTGTAATTTGTTGGAGCGCTTTGTGTTTGAATATGATTAATGGTGGGTAAATTATATGGCCGCTGATTTTGCCACCAGCTTTCAGCATTGCGTGTATTGCAGGAGCCTGCATTGGGGTCAATCAAATTGGCATTGGTAAAAGGTTGTGCTTTATACACTTCAAAATGCAGATGAGGCCCGGCAGAGTTACCACTGCTGCCCACAGCGCCAAGGTATTCATCTTTGGCAACAGTGGCGCCAACAGCTTTTGTTGTAAGAGAATTATTCTTCATGTGCCCGTACCACGCACGCTACAGAGCCATCACTGTGAACAATATAAACGGCATTCCGGTTACATCCGCTGCAAAAAGCACAGTTCTGATCACTGTTTCCGTTACTCTTAAATAAAATTGTTCCTGCCTGTGCGGCTACTATTTGCACCTGCTCCCTGTTCATCATCAAATTATCAAAAGGCCATAAGAAATAATCAATACCCTGGTGATTGTATCCATCATTGGTATCATAAGAACGGGCGCCGCAGTTATAATCTGTTATTTGATTGGGAAAAGCAGGGTTCAGATCAAAGTAATTAGAAATACCATAAAACGAATTGTAATTATACCCGGGCGCCTGTTTCAATGGAAAATCAAATAACTCAACTTGCGGTGAAAAAGTTTGAGGTAAGATTCCTTTCTGCTGCAAAGCTATCATACTGCTTTTTAATTGCTGCTCAATAATTGCATGTTGTTCCGCAGTAATACATTTTGATTTGGGTATTCTGTACTCCCCTCCCCCATTTTGCAAAGATTGTGCACTGATATTTTGGAGCACCAACAACAAAGCAACTGAGAGAACTAAATGCTTCATGGTGTTTGAAATTTTGGCCTGATGAAATTAGTTGCTTTAATTTGAAGAATCATATTAAGCTTTTGCACATGAAGTACTTCCGCTTTACACTTTGTTTACTGTTCATCAACGTAGTTCATGCTCAATTGCCGGTTACCCGTTTTAAAACTTCTTCCGGAAAAGAAAGTGTTACCTACTATGAAGCCATTGCCGCATGGAAACAAATTGATAAAGCATCACTCAATGTGCAAGTGCTTACCATGGGACCAACCGATGCAGGTGAACCACTGCGTCTGGTATTGGTGAGCAGTGATGCTTCGTTTAAACCCGAACAATGGAAACAAAAAAATAAAATTGTCATCCTCATCAACAATGGCATCCATCCAGGTGAGCCGGATGGTATTGATGCAAGTATTTGGATGGTGAAAGATATTGTGAGCAATAAACTAAAGCTTCCATCAAATGTGGTGCTTGCCATTATACCTGTTTACAATATTGGCGGCAGTATGAACCACACTCCGTTTTACCGCATTGATCAAAACGGACCAACTGAAAAAGGTTTTCGAGGCAATTCACAAAACTTAGATTTAAACCGTGACTTTATTAAATGTGATTCCAGAGAAGCCCGGAGCTTTGCAGAAATTTTTCATTTTGCACAACCGGATATTTTATTAGATAATCATGTGAGCAATGGTGCCGATTACCAGCATGTGATGACGCTGCTTACCACACAACACAATAAACTCAGTGGTGTAATGGGTGAATACCTCAACAAAACATTTGAGCCCGCTATTTATGAAAGCATGAAACAAAAAGGAATTGATTTGATACCTTATGTAAACAATTTTGGCGATAAGCCGGAGAATGGGTGGGGCGCTTACTGGGACAGCCCCCGTTACAGCAGTGGCTATGCAGCACTGTTTGGTACGTTTGCGTTTGTACCGGAAACACATATGCTCAAACCGTATGCACAAAGAGTGGATGCCACTTATAAACTCATGCAAAGTTTTATTGAGTTTGCAGCTGCCAATACATTCACCATCAAAAAATTGAGAGCAGAACAATTAAAAAGCATCATCACCCAGCAGCAGTTTGCCTTTGGTTTTAAAACCGACAGTTCCAGGTTTTCTGAAATGACGTTTAAAGGATATGCAGCAACACAAAAAATCAGTAATGTTTCAGGCCAGCCAAGATTGTTTTATGACCGTACACAACCCTTTGAGAAGAAAATTAAGTTTTATAATTTTTTTACACCCAAAGCAATGATTGAAAAACCCGTAGGCTATATTATTCCGCAGGGATGGTGGAAGGTTATTGACTTGCTGAAACTTAACAAAGTACAGATGCGGCAGTTTGTAAAAGATACAAGCATTGAAGTGGAAGTATATAAGATTGAAGATTATAAAAGCAGCGCCCGGCCTTATGAATGGCATCATTTGAATACGGATGTAAAGACAAGTAAAACGGTTCAGCAGCTTAAATTCAGAAAAGGCGATTGGTATATCCCCATGAATCAAACTGCCAATTATTTTTTAATGCAGGTGCTGGAGCCAACAGGTGAAGACAGTTATTTTACCTGGAATTTTTTTGATCCCATCCTGGGGCAGAAAGAAGGTTACAGTGCTTATGCTTTTGAAGAAATTGCTGAAGAATATTTAAAGAACAATCCCAGTGCAAAAGAAAAATTAGAACAGAAGCGGAACAGTGATTCTGCATTTGCCAAAAACGGAAGGGCGCAGTTGAATTTTGTATATCAGAACTCACCGTATGCTGAACCGGATTATTTGCGGTACCCGGTGTACAGAGTAAAGTAAGAGCGCAAGAATCGGATTGAAAAAGTAAATGCAAGCTGTTAATTTTGTAACATGCAAATACAAAACAGCATTATCACGGATATTGATGAAATCTTCCGCCTTTATGATTTTGCTTCGGCACATCAGCGATCCAAAGGCGTTGTAGTATGGCCAAAATTTGAACGCAGTCTCGTAGAAACAGAGCTGGCAGAGAAGCGTCAATGGAAACTGATAATTGATAATACCATCGCCTGTGTATGGGCCACTACATTTACCGATGAAGAAATCTGGGGTGAAAAGAATAAGGATGCTGCTGTTTATATTCACCGTATAGCCACCAATCCCCAACACCGTGGGCATAATTTTGTAAGCATTATTACGGAGTGGGCCAAAGAATATGCAAAAGCAAACACCAAAGATTATGTGCGTTTGGATACACTGGGGAACAATACCAAATTGATTGAGCATTATACCAATGCCGGTTTTACTTTTCCCGGCATCCATCATTTAACCAACACAGCATCACTTCCATTGCATTATCAGAAAGAACCCAATGCCTGTTTGTTTGAAATAAGATTGTAAACAGATTTTTTTAAAGGAACAATTGTTTCACCAGTCAGTTTCTTATTTTTATGCATGCTTTCTGCCTCTTCTTTTCAAAAGCTTGCTTTATCATTTCCCGGAACAACAGAGGAACCACATTTTCATAAAACATCCTTTCGCAACAAAGAAAGATTTTTGCAACGCTTGAAGAAGCAACAGGCATTGCCTGTATTATGCTCAACCCCAAAGACCAGTCTGTTTATTGTTTACCTGACTCTGAAATTATTTACCCTGTTCCCAACAAATGGGGATTAAAGGGCGCTACTTATGTAAACCTGAAAAAGGCAAAAAAAGAAATTGTGAACGAAATGATGACAGCCGCTTATCAAAAAATAACTGTGCTAAAAAAGAAATAATTTCTATTTTAAACTATAAAACTATTCATCATGAAATACAAAATCGGAACAAAAGAAAAACCCATGCAGTTAAAAACCCCGCCATTGTCTTCGGAGTACACAATGCACCAGGATGAAAAAGACGGGAAAGAAATTTTAGTTTGTACCGTTGGTAAAACCATCCTTCACTATGATGCAAGATGCCTGGATGATTTGCATGCCATGCTGAAAAAACATGGTGACTGGATGGAACTCGGAAGTGCCGATGAACAGAAGCCGGCGAAAGAAGGGACAGTAGAAGCATGGGGGCGATCAGAAAAAAATCCGGTTGGCGGATGGTATGGTTTAAAGAAAGGTTTTCGTGGAAGATTTGATATGTACATTCCGCCATTAATGGAAAAATTAGGGTTGGCAGAAGTAACACATGATGCAAAGAATAATAAGATACGGGCGAAGTAAAATCTTCGTTTAAAAATTTAAAGGGTACAAAGCAACCCTTTGTACCCTTTCTCAATCATTTTTTAAAAGCATCACAATCCAAATACAAATACTTCACTCTCGGCGTTTGCTTTAGGTATTTTTATTTTTTCTTCTTTTAACCCTTCAAGATGAAACTGGATGGCATCGAAAATGTTTTTTTCAACAATTGATCTTGTTTTACCGGTTGCAATTACTCCTGCCAAATCGGGAACATAGGCGGAATAACCTGTTTTTGTTTTTTCGTAAACCACTAAATATTTTCTCATTATTATTTTTTTATTTGCGCCTGTTTAAAAATACTGCTCAAAGTACCCGGAGCAATTTCATCACTCATTTTATGAGCAGCAATTGTAACTAACCCTTTCTTTACTCTATGCTTATATTGCTTGTGACTTCCGTTCTGTCTTACCAAATACCAGCCATCATCTTCAATCATTTTAACTAAATCCCGGGCTTTCATACTTCCAAATTTACAAATTAATATTCATTAATTGCCTCTTGTTGTTTTACTGCACCACCCTCACCACTCCTGCTCCATTATAAGAATGATATTCTCCATTGTACATCGCATCAGCACTCACCGGGCCCATGCGGTACAAACCGGGTGATACGGCACGCACTGCATAATAATAATTCTGCCTGGTACTGTTTACATCCACAAAAAAATGAATCCGGTCATCACGCACATCCAGTGCAGTGGGATTATAACTGTCTTTAATCCAATCCATACCCGGCAGTTCTTTAGTGCGTGGGTTTTCAATTTCAAAACCGGCGGGTAATAAATCGGTGATCACTACATTTTCAATAGACGTACTGAATGTTTTTTCAATACTGAGCTTTACAATCACCAGGTCATTTTGTTTAAAGGTATTGCCGGTAATGGGCTGGCCATAACGATTGTAAAACTGGCGGCGAACTTTAATATAGCTGTCTTCATCTTTGTACTCACCTGTTGCACTCACACCTTCGGCCACCCAATAATAATACAAACGGCCGGTGCCGCTGGTGTTTACCTGCACACTGGTGCCGCCCAGTTGTTTTGCATTTAATTTTATATCACTGCCGTTTATTTTTGCAACTGTTTTACCATTCACTTTTATATCGCCGCTCACATTGCTCTTTGCCGCATTACGTGCAATTTTTCCCAATGACAAAAATCCAAATGCACGCTCCTGTGTGCTTAGCCAGTAACGATCCTTAAGCAATTGAGAAATATGTTTTGCCATTACAGGAACCTGTGCATTACCCGGATCCACATCCACCAGTGTGTTTAATGCAATGGCTTCATCACGCACATCACTGTAAAAACTGCCGCCTGTTTGCGCCACACTCACTTCACCACTGAATGAAGCGGGAAGCATGGCAGCAAATGATTTTTTATCACCCATCAATGCATATGCTGCAGATAAAAGATACTTACTGTCTAATGCCAGCATATTGGGATTGGATTTGTAATAATTCATTACACTAATCTGCGCCCGGTTGCCCAATGCTAAAACATATAAACTATACGCCACTTCTTTAGGTGCAATTTTTTTATTGAAGGTGCGGTTGTAATAATAATCAATGGTTTCTTTTGTTTTGAGACGGTTGATCAAATAACCCATCATCGTTTCAATTAAACCATTATCCACATCATAACCTGCTTTGCGTGCTTCCAGTAAAAAATGAGCAGCATACACCGTAGCCCACCAGTTGGCCGTGCCTTCATCATCCCACAACGTAACAGAGCCATTGTACAACTGCCGCATTTTTATTTTTCGTATCGCTTCATTGATGTTGGCAACAGAAGTGGAAGCTGCTGATTTATTTTTCTTCATAGCATCTGCCAGATCACCAAAATACAATTGCGGAAATGCAGCGCTCACTGTTTGCTCCGTGCAGCCATAGGGATACTGCACTAAATAATTCAACTGATCACCCAGTTCCAGTGCAGGTGATTTACTTACAATAAGCTGGTAATCGGCGCTGCCCGGCATAAAACGGTTAGCCGCAATATTGATAGTTTGTGATGAACCACCGGTAACACTTCCGCTGCCGCTTTCTTTTTGCAACGTGGATGGCGGACGAACAGTGATCTGTGTTTCATCAAAAAAGTTTTCGCCCAATGCATTTACTTCAATACGGATACTTCCTGAATCAATACGGTTTTGCGCCACTACCTGGAACACGGCTTTGTTCTCTGCATTGGCGGCCAAACTTGTTTGCTGATTGGATGCGCCAACAATTTGCAAAGGCCCGCTCACTTTAATATTCACTTTTGCATTGGCTGCATTTTTGGTAGTGTTGGTTAAAGTAACAGGAACCGTTACCGTATCACCCGGACTTAAAAACCTTGGCAGTCCTGCACTGATCACCACAGGATCAGCCACTGTCATGTTGGTTTCACCGGCGCCAAATTTTTCATCCTTATAAGCAACAGCCATCAATCGAATTTCTCCGCTGAACTGCGGTACATCAAATTCAAAATTCACTTCACCACTCCCGTTTGCTTTTTGTACACCACTCCAGTAACTCACAATTTTAATACGTTTATTCGGCATGGGATTGTTACGCTTTTCCATATCGGCGCCATCACCACCGGTGCTGCTCAGCCGTGCACGCAACTCAGGAAACAATAACGGATATAAATCAAACGCATCAACACCCAGCGCTTTTTTCTGGTAAAAATAATTGTAAGGATCAGGAGTTTTCATATTGCTCACCTGCAGCACACCGTTATCAACAGCAGCCAGTGTAACATAACTGCCGGGCGCTGCTTTAATTCTTACTTTTTGTTTGGTGCGGCTTCTTGTTGTTTTGTTAGATGTAATTACTACATCCATCTTCCTGCTTTTTTCATCAACCTTTATTGATTGAAAACCATGCGCCACCGTTAACGGAATATCGCTCAACGTATGTGGCTTAATAAGCGTTGCAGAAATATACACATTGGGTAAATGTTCTGTACTCAAAGGAAAATCAATGGATGCAGAACGGTTTTCAACATTGACATACTGATAAGAAACAACATGATCTGTTTCCATTGTTACCAGCATCATTCCGCTGAAAGGTGTTTTGAATAACACTTTTGCTTTTTCACCGGTAAAATATTCTTTCTTATCCAGTTCAATATCTATTTGTCCTTCTGTATTCACTTCAAAGGAACTGTTATCACCATAACCCCATCCGCCATAACTATAAAAGCTGCGGCTCACATAAGTTTCTGCATTGGGTGCATACACTCTTATTTCATAATCACCGGGCTGGCGTGGAATAAAAACATAGTTGGTATTCTCACCTCCTACACTTACCACTTCATCCTTAAGTATCTTATCTTCTTTTTGCGATTCATAACGGAAGTAATCACCGCTTTTACTTAACACCGTTCTGTATTCATGTTTGATGATTTGCACTTTAGCAGGAGCGCTGGCAAGTTTTTCATCTTTGCTCACAGCAATCAAAGGAAATTTTACACTTTGATTGAGCGGATAATAATAGTAACCATCATACCCCAATCCATAAAACACATTTTGGGTAAACACATCCGCATTGGTAACACGGCTCACAGGGCGGCTGGTTTCATCAAACACGGTAGTATAAATATTCACATTCAGCAATCCCATGTTTTTATAAATGGAAGGAACGCCCACTCCTTCCATTGCATTACCGTTTGCATCTGTAGTTCCTTCTTTTACAACCTTATCAAAAAATGTTTTTTGATTGGCTAACGAAAAATCATACTTCTCATATTTGGCCGGAGAAAAATAAGATTGCCTGAACTGGATTTCTGTTTCATACTTTCTGTTGGCAGCCGGCGGACCAAAGAAATTCACTGCATTTATTTTTAACGATGTGCTGTCGCCAACAGTCAATACTTTTTTGTTGAGTTCAGCGCTTACTTTAATCCTGTCCGGAACAAACTCTTCCACGCTGAATGATTTACTGCTGAGCAATACATCATTGCCGCTGTACAATTCCAACTGATAACTTCCGGTTACAGCAGCCATGGGCAAATCAACACTCGCTTCTGCACTGCCCTGTTCATTCAGCATTTTACGGAAGCTCTTCATTTCTTTTCCATTGGGCATAATAAACTTCATCTTCACGGGTAATTCGCCCGGTGTTTTCCAATCGTTGGTGCGCAACAAAACATTGGCATTTATTTTTTCACCCGGCCGGTAAATATCACGTTCAGCATAAATAAATGCATCCATATTGGTGGGATTCCATGATTTACCTCCCACATCAAACCTGCTGGTATTTACACTTGTATTATGAAAGGGTAAATAATTAAAATCATCAGCCGTTTTTGCAATCACCATCGCCGGTTTAAAACCGCTGAACTCTTTTCTTGCATACGCCACTTCTGCAACACCTTCTGCGTTGGTGGTGCCAACACCCAGCACCTGGTTATTGGCGCCATAAACAGTAACATTCACGCCATTTAAAGAAGCAGCAGATTTTATAGAGTTGGCAAACACCAGCATTTTTTCTTTGCCTTCTTTGGCAATCAAACCAATATCACTTAAAGAAATAAAACGGCTGTCATTCAACCAGTAATCTTCAGTTGACTGAATACGCAAATGATAAATGCCATTAAAATCTTTTACACGGTCTGCAATGTTGAAATTGAATAAACGGCTTCCGCCATACTTGGGCAAAGAGCGGGTGTCAATTTCTTTTTCATAAATCACATCGCCCAGCGTGGCATCGTTGCCTTCACCATCATAATAATAATCATCACCGCCGCTCTGCGGTGAGTAACCATACTTATGCGCTGCCAGTAAATTGCTCTCATAAATTTTGGAAACAATTACTTTCACCTTAGGCATATTGGTAATACGCACTTCAATATTTTTATTACCCTGGGCTGATAAATAAACCGCTTTACTGTTTCCGAATGAAACAGAAGGCTCTAGTTGACCGAAGGCAATATTGTTTTTATAATCTTCTTTTAAAGTGCCGCCCAGTTTACCACGCAAACCTTTCAGCAATAACAAATCATAGGTTTTGCTCACATCAAACGCATCGCCTGTAATTAAAAAACCATCTTCTTCCACTTCCAATCCATATTTTACCAATGGTGTGAGTTTTATAAAATTGCTCAAACTGCTTTCCACCACCTGCTGACTTGTAAACACTTTCACCGTTGCACTCAACCCATCATGACGTGATTCAACATTTGTAACCGTTAATGTATAAGGCGATGGAATAGAAAATTTTTCTTCCAGCGTTTCTTTGGTGGCATTCTTTCCACCATCGGGCACCAATCCTTTTTCCAGTGTAACAGCGGTATTGTAATCCTTATCTTCTGCTTTTACATTTAAAATTCGCAGCGATACTTTTTTATCGTTGTTAATGGTTTGAATGCTGTAATCTTTTTTCTCACCATCAACCGTTACATTGAGTTTGTCTTTTAATGCTGCCGGTGTTACCACATAATTAAAATATAAATCCACCTGCGGAATGGCTTTGCCTGTTGCATCATCCATCACCCATGTAATGTTGGAATTTTCCAACTGCAAATCAGGCGTATGAAATTCCAGTGCACCATCAGTTGATACATTGGAAAACTTACTGAAGGTTAATACTTCTTTCCCCACACTTGCTTTGTAAGTAGTGGCAGGCAACATCGGTTCAGCCGGTGAAAAAATCAATTCATCACCATGCTCCCAGCGAAAACGTCCTTTTATATTGGGTTCAAACTCCACATAGGCTGTGGAATCCCAGCGGTTGAGCAAAGAATCCGGAACCAGTTCTTTGTTGAAACGAAACACTAAGTTTTGCAATGGCTGCACTTCGCCTTTGGCATTGGTGTCAGCAAGTTTTACAGCATTCCGGTTACAGGATGCAAAAAGGGTTACTGCTGCTGTAACAAACAGCAGGTGTAGATAACTACGCATAAAGGTTAAAATTGAAAGCGGTTTGAAGGAAGGAAAATTTGAACATAAATATAGATGTGTAACATTCATATTTGCAGGAGTAATTTATTAAAGAATTGATAAATGATGGAAAAAGATTGTCAAGTGTGGGAAAGTTGTTGGTGGGGAAACCTCACCCTCCTTCTCCCTCTCCTGAAGGCAGAGGGAGCGGCGCTGCTTACCTCTACTAAACTTTTGTTTCTACCACATCATCTTTGAATCTTTAATCAACAAATTTCAACCTCTCTAATAAAAATTAAACTGATTGATAAGTTAGGGCTGTGTGTGGTTCCTCTCCCCGTCCGAATGGCATGGCCGGGCGGGCTTTAAGGAGAGGTTAGGTGAGGTCAATCCAAAAATTTCAACCACACTACTAATAATTAAACACGTTGACAAGTTGGGGCTGTGTGTTGTTCCTCTCCTTGGAGGAGAGGTTAGGTGAGGCTCACTTCCACCTCACCCTCCTTCTCCTTCTCCTCACGGCAGAGGGAGCGGTGCTGCATCACTATCACAAACCAATTAACTACCGCATCAGCAATAAATCTTTACTCAACAAATTTCAACCTCTCCAATAAAAATTAAACTGATTGATAAGTTAGGGCTGTGTGTGGTTCCTCTCCTTGGAGGAGAGGTTAGGTGAGGTCAATCAAAAAACCTCAACCACTCTAATAATAATTAAACCCGTTGACAAGTTAGGGCTGCGCCTGGATGGCCTTCTCCTACAGGAGTAACCGAGGAACGAAGGTTACGAGCGCAGCTCACGGGATGAGGTGAACCATCATTTTAGATTAATCTTAAATCACACTTTCCGCATTAATCTCAAATATTTCGTAAACTGCATCACCGCTTCTCCAATCATGAAACGTTTTTCCTTCAACATATTCTCCAAAAAAAACTTCAAACGCTCTGGTCTTGCACTCCTGTGCCTTGTCCTCTTGTTCCTTCTCTTGCATCTTCTCTTTCCCCTGCCCGATACAATTGAATACTCCACCATCATTACCGACAGTAAAGGCGAAGTAATCCATGCCTTTCTCACCAAAGATGAACAGTGGCGTATGAAAACAGATCTCAGCGAAATCTCACCGCTCTTGCGAAAAACCATTGTGCAAAAAGAAGACAAATATTTTTATTATCATTTCGGCATTAATCCCATTGCAGTGGCAAGAGCATTTTTTATGAACGTGTTTACAGGCCGAAGAACTTCCGGTGCCAGCACCATCACCATGCAGGTGGCAAGAGCGTTGGAACCAAAGCAACGGAACGTCATGGGCAAACTCAAAGAAATGTTCCGTGCCACACAGTTGGAAATCAAATACAGCAAAGATGAAATACTGCAACTCTATCTCAACCTTGTTCCTTATGGCGGCAATATTGAAGGAGTAAAATCGGCTTCCATTTTATACTTCGGTAAAAATCCTGATCATCTTTCTCTGGCTGAAATCACTGCACTCTCCATCATCCCCAACCGTCCTTCTTCATTGGTGATTGGAAAGAACAATGATGAAATTGTAAAGCAGCGCAACAAATGGCTCAATCGTTTTGCCAAAGAAAAAATATTTACTCAAAAAGAAATTGAAGATGCCCTGGCTGAACCTTTAAATGCCAAACGTGGTGTGGTGCCTAAACTGGCGCCCCATCTTGCAACCAAACTCAAACAAAGCGGCGAAGTGATTATTAAAACCACTCTTCAAATCAATACCCAGTTAAAAACAGAGAAACTGGTGCAGGATTATGTAAGAACACTTCGTCTCAGCAATATCCGCAATGCAGCGGTGATGATTGTTGATAATGAAACGCACAAAGTAATTGCTTATGTGGGCAGCGGTGATTTTAAAGATACCACTGATGGCGGACAGGTAAATGGTACAGCCGCTGTTCGGCAACCAGGCAGCACCTTAAAACCATTGGTGTATGCATTGTGTTTTGATGAAGGTTTGCTCACACCTAAAAAAATGATGAATGATGTGCCCGTGAATTATGCCGGTTATGCACCGGAGAACTATGATAAAAATTTCAACGGGCCTGTTACGGTGGAGTATGCACTGGAACATTCACTCAACATACCTGCAGTAAAAGCACTGAATATGCTGGGCAAAGAAAAAATGATTGCACAGTTAAGCAGTATGGGTTTTACACAAATACAAAACAAACAAAAAGGATTGGGGCTGAGTATGATTCTGGGCGGTTGCGGTACTACGTTAGAGCAACTCACCAACCTGTACAGTTGTTTTGCCAATGAAGGTTTGTTTTACCGTTCAGCATTTGTACAGGCAGATTCAGCCAAACAGGCAAAACGAATGATAAGCGCTGATGCCGCTTACATGGTGAATGATATTCTGAGCCGCATCAACCGCCCTGATTTTCCGTTGCATTGGGAAGCCACGGCACACCTCCCCAAAATTGCATGGAAAACAGGAACCTCTTACGGAAGAAGGGATGCATGGAGTATTGGTTATAATAAAAAATATACCGTGGGTGTTTGGGTGGGAAATTTTTCGGGCGAAGGGAATACGGGGCTGAGCGGTGCTCATACAGCCACACCTTTACTCTTTCGTATTTTTAATACACTGGATTATGATGCAGACCGTGCCTGGTTTACAACACCTGCTGATTTGGAACAGCGGCAGGTTTGCAGTGAAACCGGATTGCCCCCTGCTGCCAATTGCACCAATTTGATTTTAGATTATTTCATTCCCGGTATTTCATCCACTCAAACCTGTAACAACTATGAAGAAATTGCTGTGAGTGCCGATGAAAAAATAAGTTACTGCAAAAGTTGTGAACCCGCTACCGGTTTTAAACGCAAGGTTTACAAACTCATTGCACCCGAACTGCAAAACTGGATGCAGGCAAACGGCATTGCCTTTGAACCCATACCTGCACACAACCCCAACTGTGAAAAAATATTTACTAATGGTGCGCCGCAAATAAAATCGCCGGTTAACGGAACGGAATACCTCATCAGTAAAAAACATCCTGAGCCTTTGCAGTTGGTTTGTGAAACGGGTAATGATGTGAGCCGTGTCTATTGGTACATCAACAACCAGTTTTACAAAGCAGCCGATGCCGGCAGCAAACAATTTTTTATACCTGCCGAAGGAAGTATTAAAATTTCATGCACGGATGATAAGGGAAGAAACAGGAATGTGAAGATTGTGGTGCGGATGGTGGATTTGTGATAAGGTTAAAAAGTGGATTGTGCTAACAACAATCTAAAATGTATAACCACTATCGTCTTGTTATAAATCGAATAGATTCAATTGATTACATTCTTGTTCTTTGACATATTGCGGATTGGTTTTAGAAAATAATTCAGGCAAAGGTATTTTACATAACAATGAGATACTTAAAATTTGAAGTATTTCATATTGGTTTGTTTCAATTTCAATTGGTGTTTCATAATGACAACTAATAGATAAGTAATCATCGCAATGCAGATTTGTGTTTTAACAGCATTGAAACTGTGGCCCCAAAAAGTTTTTACTTTCAGATGCTGTTTGATCCATTTAAAAAAAAGCTCTACTGCCCATCGGTACTTATATAAACGAGCTACTTCAAGGGCACTTATTTCAAAGTTGTTTGTAATAAATACAAATTCCATTTTGATATCGCTATCATAATATTTTAATCGTCTGATTACATCAGTATAGTCCAATGATACTTTATAGTTTTTAAGCCTGACTGTTTGATCGCATATTATTCCGGTGGATTTATCTACACTGCGGGATGATAGCCTTACAAACTTAAAATTATCTTTTGCTCTTGTTACGAAAAAGGCTTCTTGTTTATGGATGTGATGTAATCGTCCAAAATCAATGTAACCCTTATCCATTACATAATAGCTTCCGGCTTCAAGGGGAAAATGATCTAACCCATTTACATCATGAACCGAACCACTGGTAACATAAATAAAAGTTGGTATATTGGTTCTAACGTCAAACACTGTGTGCAATTTTACGGCAGCTTTATGCTTTCTGAACTTACCCCACCAAAATACATTGAGACAAAGATCAATTACAGTTGCATCTATAGCATACACAGGTGCATCTAAGGATAAATCTAACATCGTATTAGGTATGGCGAGTCTTTGAGCCTGTACAACCAGGATCAAAGCAAAAGATTCATAAATTCTATAATCCCTGTTTTCATTTGCTTTTGCAAGGTTTGCTTTTGATGTTCCCTTACCCATTCCAAGATGATAAGATTTATTTTGTTGTGCTTGAAGACAAATAATTAAATCGCTTAAAGATTCCCGATCAGATAATTGACCAAAAATCATATACAACAATTGATGCCAGCATGTAAATGTTTTAATCTTATAATTACCGTCATACTTCGATACACAGCGAATAAAATCATTGTGTGATAAAAACTCAATTAATTGAGCAAAAACATATTGACCTTGATTCATAACTATTTGGTTTATAAATAAGTATAAACCAAAAAATTGAATTCAACTCAAATCGTTTGAAATTTAGAAGCTCTGAAACCCTTATCCAGCAATATTTTCAAAGAACTGATATACTTTTTAACAAGACGGTAGTGATGTATAACATTAAATCATTGATTTTCAGAGCCTCATTTTCTTGAAGAATATCATATAATATCATAAATTAGCGTGTTGGCAGAAATTTTAAACCACTGCCAATGACAAATGCAAAAAACAAAAAAACTAGGATTTATCCAATGGATAAAATTCAAAGGTTGGTTCATTTTTGACCTACCTTATTTCATTAAAGAACAGAATTTAAAAAATGGATTAGAGTTAGGAGCAAAAGCTGGTAGGAGTATGTATTATATGCTCAAAGTAAATAAAAATCTCAAGTTGGCAGGCATAGACCTTTGGGAAGTTATTGAAGGTGGGGCATACAAGGACAATAACAAAAATGAAGATAAATGTAGGCGAAAGTTAAATAGCTTTTTAGACAGAGTAACCTTAATTAAAGGTGATGCAAAACAAATAGCTACAAACACTGAGAACGAAACTTATGACTTTATTTATTATGACTTACAGTGTAAACTAATGACAAGTTTTCATCAAGAAATGATTGAGAAGTGGTTGCCAAAAATAAAAAAAGGTGGTGTTTTAATAGGACGTGATTTTAGAGAATTTAGAGAAGCTTTTTATAATCTTGGTTTCAAAGAGACAGATTTCAATAGTTGTAAAATTGGAGAACGTGTTTCTGTAAGACTTGAATATGTAGTAATCAAGTAAGATAAAAACTTCTGCCAACATTAGGTTCCTATGTATATAGGTCGTTGAGAGAGATTGATATTTGGAGTTATTCTTTTCTTTTGAAAGCAAGAGATAAACAAACGGTTTATTTTTTATTTACCTCCCGCTTTCGCAAGACTTGTCTTTGCCCATAGCAAAAGTATTTTTTCGCCTTTGTTGGTGTTTCTGAAAAAAAGCACGCCGAGGTTGTGTCTTTTGACCAACCGCATAAATTTGTTCTTTCTTAAGCTATAACTAACAAAGAAACAGAAGGCTTACCAGCTCTGCATACTAAATTGAGCAAAATAATTTACACTGAACTTTTGTATTTTACATTCAGCGTTTGCGCCCAACTGACGGATTTCAAATTCCGTCAAAAAACACAAATGCGTTACTTTGTGTGTAATTTTATGAGACTCTTCATAACAATCATAGCGATTTTAACTTCGACACTCTCATTTTCGCAGGTATCGACATCTATACAGACAGTAATTGCTGATAGCGGCAAGCATGAATTTAAATTGCAAGCAAGAAAAGACACAGCAGACTATTCCAAAGCATTCAGAATTTTGACAAACCAGGTTCAACTAAATCCAAAAAACGCTGAGTCGAGATATTTTTTAGGTTATACTATTGACAGATTAAATGCTGACGATGGCAAAGGAATGTTTCAGCTTAAAAGAGAATTAACAATTAAAGCAAGTGAACAGTTTGAAGAAGTTAATAGACTTGAACCAGTTTACAAAGGAGAAGTTTTTATTTTAGATCCTTATTCAAAACTCTCTTCAATATGGGGGAGTTTGGCAGAAGCGTACCTAAATCGAAAATTAATTGATTCTGCAAAGTGGGCATTTGCTGAAGGAAAAAAAAGGGGTGGTTTCATAGAACCAATATTAGAGTTTAATCGACAGTTATTAAGTAGTTGCGAAACTAATGCTATTCTAATTACCTATGGCGACATTGTTACAATTCCAATTTGGTATTTGCAAACAATTGAAAACTATCGGACTGACATTACAGTTGTTGATGCGAGTTTGATAAACACAAAATGGTACCCCAAATATTTAAAGGCCGATCGAAATTTAAAAATTAGCTTTTCAGATGCTGCCATCGATACTATAGAATTTATTCAATGGGATGCCCAACAAGTTACCGTGACTAACTTAATTGACACAACACAAAGTTTTAGTTGGGAGTTGAGACCAACTTATATGGACAGTTATATTCTTAAAGGAGACAGAATTCTATTAGACATATTTCAGCAAAATCTTTTCTCCCGACCTATATATTTCAGCAATTATTCTGATTCAACCTATACTTTATTTCTTTCACCCTATTTGACAGATCAGGGGCTAGTAAATAAAGTCATACCAAAAGTAATAGACTGGAATACTAATGTTCTCACAATTAATAGTAATATTAACCACTATAACATCGACAAATTACTAAAGGATGACATTTTAAAATCAAAAGACGCAGTTAATCTTTTAAATGGTTTTCGTTGGTGTTACTATAACACTATTTATTACTTAATATCACCATCAAAGTATGACAAGGCAAAAGAACTGATTACACAAATGAATAAAAAATTTAATAAAGACAAATTACCTTTTATATCAATTGATGCTGAACAGTATTTTATAGAATTATTTAAACAAGCAGACAAAAACTACCGCTAATTTTGCACTTGCATAATGCCTGCGGACAGATAACGCCTAGCTCTTCGAAGCTTTATGCAAACAGTCTCCGACTGTTTCATGGCAAATCAATGTCAGAGACATTGTGCATAAAGCAGTAAAGTCAGGGATACCTTGCAGGGCAAGGCTTACATATTACAATAACTAAAACTGATTCGATGTTGGCGGGGACGTCAACATCAGCAATGCAATAAAATTAGTTAGCCGGAAAATTACTGTCCGCCTTTATCTCTTTTATCTGTGCCGTGTGCCGTTCGCAATGTGCCGAAATAAGTAAAATAGTTTGGTACAAATCAATCACACCAGTGGCCGGGTGCTGCCAATACCTGTTTCGCAAATCTTCTTGTGTGGATTTTATAAATTCAATATTCTTGTTTCTGGCAGTGGTAAAAAAACTGATAGCCTGTTTGATTTCTGGAAAACGGTCTGTTGGTTTTATGATTTCAGGCGATTTCACTTTACCGGTACGGTTGGTTAATACCAGGCGGATTTGTTCATCTGTCACTTTTATCTCTTTTCTTTTGGCAGAATCTACGGGGGCTTTCAGGGTTTGCTGTACAATTTGCCCGATGCCCATTTCGGCAAGTCCAATATGCTCCACCACTTCGGCAATGCTCCATTTATCGGGGGCAGGTTTAAAATTAAGTTGTGTCGCCGTCAGGCCATCCAGTTCAGCCAATAATTTTTCACGGCTGTTTTGCAGCATTTCTACGGCGTATTTTCGTTCGGCCTCAGTTAACGCATTGGTAGAAGAGAAATGTGAGCTGACTAATAATGCGGAGAGCAGGAGAATAAGTTTCATAATTTTTGTTTTTGATTACAGGTGCAATATGCAGTGCCCAATAGCCTGAAACCTAATAAATGCAGAGAAAAAGGAATGAATGGTAGCGTTATTTGAACGAATGGTACAAAACCCTTTGGTTTATTGAATTGCTTTTGCTGCAAACCACTGCTTCAGTTCCTGGCTGCGGTAGCGGCTAACGGTTACCAGTTCTTTTTTGGAAACAGATTTTATGGCCAGTAATTCAACAATCAGCTTCCGGTTAGAGTCGTCTGTAATAGATACGATACTTTGCAGATGTGTAATAAACTGGCGGCTGAGCTGAAAGAATGTATCATCAGGCAGCTTACCTGAAAAAACAGCAAATGAACTAAAATTCGTAGTTACTTTTTTACCATCTGTTAATACTAAAATAACAATCCCATCGCTGGAAAACCAGTAAGCCATTTCGCTAAAAGGCACGCTGATGGTTTTGCTGCCGCTTTCCACAATCATTGAAATGGATTTGTTTGATGCGGTTACTGCCGCAGTATCAGTAACTGGCAAAGTATTATTCGCCTCCATCGAAGCAATCATCGCATTCATCTTTTCCGTACTGATGGCTTCTTTATACAGCAATGACGATTGCAGATAACGGATAATATAGAAAGCATTAATCAACAGGGAAATGCCGGTGGCGATCCCTAAAAAGAAAAGAAAATTGGAAAAAGAAAAATCAGCAATGCTGCGGTTAAGGATGAATAAATTTAAAAAGTAGAGAAGCGTAAATGTTCCCCATGTTGCACCAAAGCAAGTTATCAATTGCAAAGCGAGGCGCTTGCCATCATTATCATAAAACGTTATCTTTTTATCTAAAAATCGGTAAGCAAACCGGTTTACCTGCCAAATGCAATAAGTAAAAATAGCAAGCGTAATAAACAACCGTACAGGAAAATGAAAAGATTGACCGGCACTCAAATCATTATAGCTGATAATAACCGATACTGTCAGTGCCATAGATGGAATCAGGATCAGTTGCCATTTAGTATGATGAATGCCAGGATTAAAATTCATAACAGGCGCACATAATAATTATGTTTAAATTTACGGAAGTTTTTTCTTAATGGCTGGTGTCACTGCCAACCATGTAATTGATGATTTTGCCTGCTCTTCGAAGTTTCCAAACTTCGAAGCTTTATACAAACAGTCTCTGGCTGTTTGATGGCAAACCAATATCAGAAACATTTTTGCACTTGTTGGTGTTTCTGAAAAAAAGCACGCCGAGGTTGTGTCTTTTGACTAACCGCATAAATTTTTCGCCCTTGGTGTTCTATCTTCAATGCACACAGATAAATAAAGCACAAATGAGCAGACCTGCACACTGCCCGCCCTCGTTGTGTGTTGCTCCACCAACGAGACATGCACATAGCTCTTATTAATAGCCTCATCCTGTGTACTGCCCGTGCAATTTATTATCTTGTTTAAAAATGTACACAACAGAACACCATCCGCAATTCTTCACTGCCACCATTTTAGGCTGGAAGCATTTGCTTGCAGAAGACAAATACAAACAAATACTTCTCGACAGCCTGGGGTTTCTTGTTAAAGAGAAACGGATAATCATCAACAGTTTTGTAATCATGAGCAATCACATTCACCTCATTTGGCAGGCAATAAACGGATATACACCTCAACCGGTACAGCAGAGTTTTTTAAAATATACTGCACAGCAAATAAAAGCTGATTTGCAAACAAACAACCCAGCTTTACTGAAAGAATTTCAGGTAAATGCTGCTGACAGAGAATTTCAGTTTTGGGAACGAAATCCCTTATCTATTGACTTGTTCAGCCATGAAGTTTATATGCAGAAGCTGGATTATATACACAATAACCCAGTTGCAGCAGGATTATGTTTACTTGCTGAAGAGTATTATTATTCTTCAGCAAGATTTTATGAAACACTGGTAGACGACTTTGGGTTTTTAACTCACTGGAGAGAATAAAAAGAATATGGCTGTTAGAGGTAGAGTATAATCGAATCCCTTGTTGGTGGAGCAACACACAACAAGGGCGGTGTTTTATAAACGGGCTTTACGGAAAGAACAGCAACTATAGAAACAAAATATTTTAAAGATTTAAAGCTATGAGAAACTTCAAAAAAATGGGCGGGAAAGACTTTGTTTTTATTAGTAAGTCTTATATTTATCAGTTGCCATCCACACCAAACGAAAGCAATTAATCAATTACCTTGTTGATGAAACACCACCCATTAAGAAAAAAAAAATGGAAACAATCGAAAAAACTTACGGTGATTTTTTCATCACTACAGACAGAAACAAAATAGATATTGTTGCTGTGCATGATTTCTTATCAAATCACTCAGGCTGGAGAGATGATATGCCGTTTGAACGGTTTAAAACTTGTGTTGACAATTCACTGAATTTTAGCTTGTTCCACCATCATAAACAAATCGGGTTTGCAAGAGTCATTTCTGATTTCTCAATTTTTGCATACTTAGACGACTTCTATGTATTAAACGATTACCGTGGGCAGGGGCTTTCAAAAAAACTGCTTGATGTAATTATATCTCACCCCAATTTGCAGAATCTGAACCGGTGGCTTTTATTAACTTCATCCGCTCATGGGTTATATGAGAAGTATGGTTTTGCCAAACCATTACAACCTGAACTCTTTATGGAACTGTACAATCCCAACCCTTTTGATTAACTGCGGGAAAAAATAAAAAACATGCAAAAGAAACCATCACTCAGCATTGTTTTCCTCATCTTCGCCCTTATTGTTGGCGGCGCCTTGCGGAGAGAATTTGACACTACAGCGATGAAGTTTAAAAACACAGGTCTTGCCATTGTTTATGCTGTTACCTTTTTGTTTTCCGTTTATATACTGCTCAAAGATTTGATAAAACAACCTGAAAAATAAAACCACTTTAACGGATGTTGGTACAACTGCTTTCAGTTATCTACTTAAAAAAAATCCCCCCGCTTTACAGCAGAGGGACTCATTCATTAACCAAAAACATACATAAAAAAGCTTCTCACCAGGGACGGTATTATTTGATTTGTGGTTTACAGGGCAGATTTTAAGTCAGAGGAAAAGGATCATCATCAGGCTTCATCTGGATCTTAAAACGGGCTGTTTGCAAATGTAAATGCTTCCATTACCTTTCAACAAATAAAAAGGGTGCAATACAGGGCAAACGCATCTAAATTAAACATATGATATCCCCAAATGTTAATAAAGTTGGTGTTTTAAAATAAAAGGC
>JAIEQM010000083.1 GCA_019747705.1 Chitinophagaceae bacterium
TTTTTAACAAAGAGAAAAAGAGGGTAAGAGATTAATAAGAAGCTCTCTTCTTCTCTTAACCTCTTTGTTTTATTTTTTAATGTCTCCGTGGCACCTTTTATTTTTTTAACAAAGAGAAAAAGAGGGTAAGAGATTAATAAGAAGCTCTCTTCTTCTCTTAACCTCTTTGTTTTAATTTTTTAATGTCTCCGTGGCAACTCTTTCTTTCTTCACATAATCTTTCGGTAATTGTTTCAATAATCTTTTTCTGAACAAATGATGATCCACTGTAATCGTATGTCTGGGTGTGTTGATCTGTTTAAAGTCAGGATGCTTCAGTTCCTCATCAATCAACTGCTGCACATTGCCGGGTCGTTTCCATTTGCCTGCAATTTCCCTTGCCATGATTTTACTTTGCAGTTCGCTGCCCGGCCATATACAACCCAGTGGCTGAAACAAACCTATGAAATAAACATTCTCAATGGTTGGGTGAATCATCCGCAGCCACAACGGCACATCGCCCTCGCTGTAATCAATAAAACTTTTATCGAAAAACGGATGCGCAATAATATAACCGGTACAGGCAACAATGGAATCATATTCACCCACACTGCCATCTTTGAAATAAACTTTGTTACCATCCAGCTTTTCAATTTCAACCCTTGGTTTTATTTTACCATGACGGATAGTATAAAACAAATCTTCATTAATCGTTGGATGATGACTGCCGATGGGCCCTTCCGGTTTTTGCAAACCGTATTCTTTATAATTTCCATTGCGGATGAATAAAGACAAATGCACCAATGGCCGCCAGATGAAACGTGGCAACCAGTCAATTTTATGACTGAACACATCTGCAGGTTTGCCCATTAAAAATTTGGGCGCCACCCAATAACCCCTGCGCCAGCTTAAATCAACACTTGCTGCCACACGACTGCTTTCCACCGCCACATCACAGGCACTGTTGCCACCACCGATCACCAAAACACGTTTGTCTTTAAAATGTGAAAACCGTTTTACATTGTGGCTGTGAAGAAACTCACCGGTAAATGTTCCGGCATATTGCGGCATGCGTGGCAACCAGTGATGACCGTTGCAAACCGCCAGTGCATCAAAGATGTTTTTACTTTCAATGCCGTTCTTTACAGTTGTTATCAACCATCTTCCGTCATTCATCCGCTCACAATATTTTACCAAAGTTTCAAATTCAATAAACGGAAGCAAACCAAAATGTTTGGCGTAGTTCTGAAAGTAATTTTTTAAATGTTTATGACTGGGATAATCAGGGTAATCTTCCGGCATGGGATAATCTTCATACTGACTCAATGTTCGGCTTGAAATGATATGCGTTGTTTCAAACACACTGCTGTGGCTTTCCTCATCTGTAAACACCCAGTTGCCGCCCACTTCTTTGCCATAATCATACACGGTTACCTGCAAACCTTCATCTAATAAATTTTTTGCAGCGGCAATACCGCTGGGCCCTGCACCTATTACGCATACATGTTTGTTCATGTGTGGAAATTAGTAAGAATAATGCAACAGGGGAAATACATTTTATGGGCCCGGCGGTGGAAGCTTTGTGGAACTGCGGTGGCGTCGCACACTTGTACAGTAGGAAGTATAGTCGGCAATTCTAAAGGCAAGACTCTACTCATTTAAGATTTTTCCTTCCACTAGTATTTGAAAAATGAACATTAAATATAAAATGATAAAGGGTTTTTTCTTTTATGCCTAACTTATGTGATGTTTGATAATAATAAAAATCAGTATTACCTACTTTGTGTTCTTTCCATTCAGCGGACGTACAAAAAACATCGGGATTAGTTACTATATCCTTATAATCCTGAGTAATATCTTTTTCAATTAAATTGTTGATTAAAAAAACATAGCCATCTTTTTCAAAGTCTGTTAAGTAGCTGCACGTTTGCTTTATGATATTCGATTTATCTGAATTCCACCATCCTTTAAACTCAATAATTTTAGTTCCCCATAATTTATGAATTATTTTAAGGTCAATTCTTCCTTCACCTTTTTCTTCTTCAACCGTTATTTCAGAGTCCGGATATCGGGCTTTAAAAAAATCCTTAAACCAATATCTAAATGAAGTTTCCTTATTAGGCAAATCATTTCTGACATTAATTATGCATTGGGCATTTGTATCGTTTTCTTGGAGTTGTTTGATTCCATCTATCAAATCATAAATAAAATTCTCCTGATTGCCTAATGAACTAAGCAAAGGAACAATCTCATTAATAAATTCTTTTTCCCCCCTTAGCCACTTTTTTAGAATTTTAATATAGCCATTTCTGTCACTCCATTTTGCATTACCGATTTCTTCAATTTGTAACTTTCTATTAGCTGTGATTATTTCTATCTGAGTGCGTTTTGCATTATTTAGCAGCCCGTGTTGAAGAAGAGTAGATGAATTTATTTCTTTAATTATTGTTTTGGTTACGGTTGACAAAAACAAAAGCAACTCATCTTTTGATACTATATTAAAAGTAGTAAAGCCAGAATATATATTTGTATCCCCTTTTCCCTTGAGTATTGGAATTTGTTTTTCAAAATATGGCTTTAGGTGGCTAAAGAAACTAATTTCAAAAGGGAAAACCTTAAGCCATTCTTGATATTTTGAGTATAAGAGGTTAATATCAGTCTGGTCAGATACTGGTTTGTTTTCCCAATATGTTTCCAAAAAATTAAAAAGTCTTTCTTTTTTGTTATTCACAATTTTTGGTGAATTGATGAATCCTTTTAAATAATCTACATATCGCCCTACGCCCAGCGGCCCTCCATATCCTTTAGGAAATTGACCGCAGCTATGTATTGTCATTTCTATATAATCTGTAATCTCTTTAAACCAATCGGAATTATCAATGCACTTTTCTATGCAATGACATGTATAAGTATATGTCTTAAGAATTTTGCCTGGTAAATAATTGTAGTTACTCTTTTTAAACCAACTTGGCTAATTAATTTTTTGTGACCTTTACAGCAATCTGGGAATTCATTCAATAATTTAATGCTATCATTCAAAACTTGTCTATGACTTTCACAACAATCGGGGAAGTTTTCTGGAAATATAAACCCTTCCAATGGTGCGGTTTCATTCTGTGGTATTTCAAAATCTTTTGCATCAATTTTAAGAATAGCGGTATTTCCACAGTTAAAGTCTTCAATTGCTTTAATAAAAGACTGGGGATTTACAATATTTAAATGTTTCATTTAATATAATTTGTCAAATCGTAGCAACGCTTTACTTCCCTTTCTTTAATCCCTTCACCACTTTCTTTTCCTCACTCTCCAATTTTCGCTGTACTTTCTTTACATCTTCTGCAGGTGGTAATTGTTCAGGCTGCACACCACGTTCTTTCAGCATTTTTCTTACAGCAACATTGTTTTCAATATGCTCTTTACTTATAGAACTGTCGCCCTTCAAATCCTTTTCCAATACATTATGACTGGTAAGTTCAGTGGCAAAATCTTTTGCTTTAATCGTAAGTGTTGGTAAGAAATCAGCAAGCGGCCTGTTGTCTGGTATATTCAGCTTCCGCTTCATTTCTTGGGTACTAAACCCGCCAAACAATGCAGCATCGCCTTTTGAGCGGATGAGGGCAAAACCTTTTTCATCTACACCCCGTTCATAAATAATTCCTGATAACTTCTTTTCAGATTTTGAAAGTTTTTCCCGTGCTGTTACTCTTGCAATATCGAGCAGGCGCTGTTCTATAATTTCCTGTTTACGGGTTTGAACAGCAAAATAGGTCTGTGCAAAGGCGATGGCTTGTTTATTAGCATCTCCATTTTGGGCAATAAGGTAGCAGGCATAGCGGGTTAAAGCAATATCTTCGATTGTTCTTTCGGCTCCACTACCCAATACAACCATTTTACCGACGTCGGCAAAATGGTCTGATAATTTTTCTCCTGCATTGGAGCATGCATCCTTGGCTTTTTGAACTACCCCAAGAAAATTATTCCATTTTGAATAACTGAGAATTTCTTGCAATTCTCTTGCACTCCAGCATTCAATGCCTTTATACTCATAAGATGCGTGTTCAAACCGCTCAAATAGTTCCGTAATTAATTCCTTTTTCATTGGTGTTTACTTTAACAGCTAAGATAGTTGTTTTTCTGTAACAAGCTAAAACCTTTAGTATCTTTTTCGGATAGATTCCTGCTGCAAAAAAAACTTTTGTAACACATCCCTTCTTCCCCTGTCTAATCAGCAAAACAAAAACTATGACACAGCTTTTCACACCGCTTTCAGCAACCATTGTATTGCTGCTGGGCACCAGTAATCTTTCATCAACACAAAAAACAAACAACATGAACACAACTGCTGTAACCGCTACTGTTGAAGTAATCACCATCACAAGAGTACAGGCTCCTGAATCTGCATCACGCAACTTATTTGTAAAAGGTTTTGAAGCGGCTATTCCTGATTATCAAAAAATACCCGGGCTGCTCTGCAAATCATTTGCATTGAGCAGCAGCGGCAGTTATTTCGGCGGTATTTATTACTGGGGCAACAAACAGGCAGCAGAACAATGGTTTGGTCCGCACTGGTTTGAAGCCGTAAAGAAAAAATATAAAACCGAAGGTGAAGTGATGTACTATACTGTATCAGGTGAGCAAATTGTTCAACCAAGCGCAACAGGCAGCGGAAAATTCTGGAGCGTTGTGTCAATGGGCAGCAAAGCAATTGATGCATCTGCAAAAGGATTACTGAAAGTTGCTTTTGTTACAGATTCAAAAGGCGACGAAGGTCATGTTTCATTATGGCAAACAGAAGCTGATGCAAGAGCGTATTACAAAAACAATTTATCAGCCAACGAATTTTTTGATACACCTGTGCTGCTGAACAATCAATAATGATCCATCTTTTCTTTCTTACATTTAATATCTCAACAAATGCAATCTCACAATCATAATCCGGCAGATGAACAGCTTATTGCTGATGCAGTGGCAGGCAATAAAGCTTCGCTTGAAGTTTTATTGAAACGTTACCAGGATTATGTGTACAATATTTCACTCAAACTATTTGTTCACCCGGATGATGCGTTAGATGCCACACAGGAAGTATTGATAAAAGTTGTAACCAGTTTAAAAACCTTTGCAGGCCGCAGTAAATTTTCAACATGGTTATACCGTATTGCCGTGAATCATTTTCTGAGTTCCCCGGCAAGAAAATTAGAACAGCAGTTTGTAAAAGGGTTTGACCTCAGCACTGTTCCTTATGAAGATGAAGCAAACAAAAATTATACGGAAGCTGAAGTGGAAGAAGTACGGATACTTTGTTCAACTGCCATGCTGCTTTGTTTGAGCAGGGACCAGCGTTTAATTTATATTATTGGTGAAGTGTTTGGCGCCGATCATCAAACCGGTGCTGAAATTTTTGATACGACGCCGGGCAATTACCGTGTAATGCTGCACCGTGCCAAAACGGATTTGCTTAATTATGTATCCGGCCGCTGCGGTTTGATTGATCCTAAAAACCCCTGCCGCTGCAATAAGAAAGCAAAAGCCATGATTGAAAAAGGATATGTGAATCCTGATAATCTCCTGTTCAATAAGAATCATGTGCACAGCATCAAAACCATTATTCAGCAACGCAAAGATGAAGTAACCGATGATATTCATTTCAGGGTGACCAGTCTGTTCAGAGATTCACCACTGATGGTAAAAGAGGAGTTGAATAAAATTTTCGATACGATTGTGAAGTAAAAATATTTTCTATTTCTTCAACTCCTCCCACTTCTTCTTCAGCAATAAAAAATTCTTTTGTGCTTCAGTAAATGCAGCAAGAGTTTGTGTGGTAGCCGGCATATCTGTTTCCTGCAGAATATTAAAGATGGAAGTGAAAGCTGCTTCCAGTCTGCCAAAGCTGGGCTCTGTGCTTCCCGGAGCTGTGCGTTCCAATGCTGCTGCAGCTTTATCTTTTTTACTCAGCTCAGTAACAGACGGGGCGGCGGCTGTCATTTGTTTACGAAGTACCAAACGGTATTGATTGATTTCTTCCAGCAGCTTCATACATTCTTTTCTTGCTTCATAGCATTGAAGTGAAACATCATGCTGCTGTTGCAATAACAGTATGGATGTTTTTACTCTCGGATCCATCTTTACTGTAAATGTTTGTGATTGTATTTTTCCGTCAACCGTTAAGCGTGCGGTATAAATTCCCGGCATTGCCCAGGGTGCTGTTTGTTCCGGCTCTGTATTCATGTAAGTTGCAGAGATGGGATAAGCAGGTTCAATATTCAATGGCGCATATTTCATATCCCACATAAAACGGTGAGAGCCCGCAACAGCAGAAAGTATTTGCTGCGGACGAATCCAGTAATGCGGAATATTTACATCACCAATTTTATACAATGTATCGGCGTTGGAATATTTTCTTATCAATTTTCCATTTCCATCCAGTATTTCCAATGAAATAGTTTTTGCATTCTCCTTTAAATAATAATTAATGATGGCGCCATCAGGAGGGTTTTGCCCGGCGGGTTCCTCCTGCGGCACAGGTGTATCGGGGTACATGCACCAGCGTACACGGTAAGTTGTTTGTGGTTTATATAAAATGGAATTTGCATTTGCAAGTTGCGTTGTTAGCTGCCGCAATGGTGTGATATCATCCAGTATCCAAAAACTTCTGCCATGTGTTCCAATCACCAAATCATCATCTTTAATTACCAAATCACGAATGGAAGTGGCAGGCATATTCAATCGCAAACTCTGCCAGTGTTCACCCTCATCAAAAGAAACATATACGGCTCTTTCACTTCCTGCAAATAACAATCCTTTACGCAACGGATCTTCCCTTACCACATTGATGGGATCATTGGGTAAACCGTTTACAATTTCTTTCCATGTTTTGCCGCCGTCATTGGTTTTGTAAATATGCGGCTGCATATCATCGCAACGGATACGGTTCACGGCTGCATAAACTGTATTTACATCGGTATGACTTGCATCCATCAATGATACTTTGCTCCAGCTTGTAAGTTCAGGTGGAGTTACATTCTTCCATGTTTTGCCGCCATCTCTTGTAACGTGTATCAATCCATCATCTGTGCCACACCAAATCGTATTAATGTCTTTGTACGATGGAGCAACTGTATAAATCACACCACGTCTTGGCATGGTCTTCATATCATTATTTGTATAAATTCCAACGCTTGACGGAATTTCATAATTCTCTCTCGATAAATCCGGGCTGATGATTTGCCAGCTATTACCACCATTCATGGTTTTGAACAAAACGTTACCTGCGTAGTACAATGTTTTTTTATCAATGGGGTTGAATAAAACCGGTGCTGTTCTGATGAAACGATATTTGCTGCTGCGCACTGCTTCGGGTGCAATATTTTGTGTTTGTCCGGTACGTTTATCATGGCGTGTAAGTTTGCCACCATAAATAATATTCGGATCCAAAGGATCGGCAGCCACATAACCATATTCTTCTGCACCAACAGGATGCCATTCACGATACGAAATTTGTCCGTCATTACTTCTGGATGCAATACCCACACTGCCACTTTCCTGCTGACCGCTGTACACATTGTAGGGAAATGCATTGTCTGTACTTACATGATACATCTGTGCAGTGGGTTGGTTGTACCAGCTTGAAAACGTTTGTCCACCATTCACCGTTATGATGGCGCCCTGGTCGCTTGCAATTAAAATAATATCAGGATTGTTGGGGTTGATCCAGATGCGGTGATAATCATCACCACCAGGTGCACCACGAAAAGCATTCCATGTTTTACCGCCATCCATACTTTTCCATGCAACCACATTGGCGCTGTAAACTATATCTGCATTTTTTGGATCCACTTTTACTTCAGCAAAATCACTTCCCCTTCCCCAGTATCTTCCATCGTTGTTGATATTTGTCCAGCTTTCACCTGCATCATCACTTCTGTAAATGCCGCCATACTTTCCTGCATCAACAGTAGCATACATTCTTTTTGAATCAGAAGGTGCAATGCAAAAACCAATTCGTCCCAATCCCTGTTCGGTTGTAGGTAATCCGTTAGTAATTTTTTTCCAGGTATTTCCACCATCAACACTTTTAAACAAACCACTTTCTTTTCCGTTCCAGGCGCCATTTTCCCATGGGCCTTGTCTGCCGGCCCACATATCTGCAAAAATGATATTGGAATTATTGGGATCAATTGTTACTTGTATAGCGCCTGTGTTTTCATCTTTATACAACACACGTTCCCATGTTTTGCCTCCATCAATTGTTCTGTACACTCCTCTTTCTTCATTCGGCCCGTACGGATGACCCAATGCTGCAGCAAACACCCTGTTTTCATTGGCAGGATCAATTGCCAAACCACCAATTTGCTGTGCATCTTTTAATCCGGTATTGATCCATGTTTTACCAGCATCCGTTGATTTATAAATTCCATCGCCCACCGATAAATCAGGACGTTGCAAACCTTCACCGCTGCCCACATACAATACATTGGGATTGGAAGGCGCCACCACCACATCTCCCACAGAACCTGTTGGCTGTTCATCAAAAATGGGAAACCAGGTGCGGCCATAGTCGGTGGTTTTCCAAACACCACCATTGTTTACACCAATATAAAATACATTGGGTTGTTGTGGCACACCCACAGCACCAACCGTTCTTCCGCCCCGGTGCGGACCAATCATGCGCCATTGCATACTGTTAAAATATGTTGCATCAAAAGGTTGTGCGATTGTAACTTCTGTTGCTGCAACAGCAACAAGCAATGCGAAAAAGTATTTGTACATAGTGAAAGAAGTATGTTTCTAAGGTAAAGAAATATGAGAGAGAAAGAAATGTTTTTTTGAACCGGGAGAAATGATGAGGCAAATATTAAATACCTGCACAACAGAGGATTTTACTGTAAAGCAAAAGCGCTGCGCAATGGATGAATTAGAATATGCATTGCTGATGCAGGGATTTATTCTGACGACTTTTGTATTATATTTAAAAACAGAATATAAAAAACGTGAAAGGCATTCCTTTATTCAACGAAATTAATGACCTGCACCAGTTAACCGGTTCTTCATTAAGGAGCCGTAACCCCTGTTTCATTGTTTTGATATGGCTGCCACCAATGATTTGCCGGTAAAAGAGCTGCCTCCGCACCGGGTAATTTTTTATACACTGGCATTAAATTTTCGCTTACAAATTCCAATTATACACTCAATCATAAGTGCATGCAAAAGAAAATAAAAGCAATACATCAGCTCCATTTCAAAGAAAACTTTCCCGGCTTCAGTAGTGTTGACACTTACGATACAGAATATGGTTTTGAACCCTTCCTGGTGTTTACAGAATTTCATATGGACCGGCCCATCTTTGGTCCGCATCCGCATGCCGGTGTTTCGGTAATGACTTATATGTTGCCCGGCAGCAAAGGTTCTTTTTTAAACCGTGACAGCCAGGGTGATAAAAGTACAATAGAATCCGGCGGTATGCATGTAACACAGGCCGGCAGCGGTGTAAAGCACGATGAAGTGCCAACAGTGAATGGAGTGGATTGTCATGGGTTGCAAATCTGGATCAATCATGCCGATAAAGACAGGTTGGTAAAACCCAAGGCCTACCATGCCATGCGCAATGAAATACCTGAATATAAAAGTGAAAGTGTACTTGTAAGAGTTTTGCAGGGGAGCTATGAAAATATAAACGCACCTTTTGAATTGGTTACAAAAATTACTTTGCTGGATGTTCACCTGCAAAGCAATACAAGCGTTGACTTAACAGCCGGTGAAATGGCATTTGTTTATGTGCTTTCGGGAAACATGCAAATTGGCGACGCAACAATCACTAACTCATCACTCATCAATTTTGAAAGCGCAGGCGCTGAAATAAAAGTAACTGCAGTAATCGGCGGCAATTTTATATTTGCCTCCGGCAAACCTCATCACGAACCGATTGTGTATAGCGGCCCCTTTGTAATGACCAGCAATGAACAAATGACGGAAAAAAAAGATTAGGCAGGGGTGAAATGGGAGAGTTGTTGCCTTTGCCGCTTTGATGATTGATATTTTTATTACTTAGTAAAATGCAGTATATGAGAAAATTGTTTACAGTCGCCTTATTCGTTTTATGCTTCGGGCAGTATGCTTATTCACAACAATCGAAGGAAGCGGCAGAAATATTAAACACAGAAAAGAAAATAGCAAACGCAGTTATTAAAACCGATACCCTGATTGTTTCATCTTTACTTTCCCCTCAATATACCTGTACACTTCCCGATGGAAAAATGATCACAAAACAACGTTTTATCAAAGATATTGCAGAATGGTGGCGGCCTGTTTCAATTGAACATGCTGAGCAAAAAGTATTTTTGTATAAGGAAACAGCTATTGTGCCTGGCAAAGCTACCTACCGGTGGAAAAACAAAGATGGTGTAATAGAAGAGGCTGTTGAACAATATACCGACACCTACATTAGCAAAACAAAAAATGGATGCGGGTTAGCTCGCATGCCCCGTGTTTATCAGGAAGGTGTACATAATTCGTGAAATAGAAAATGGCCAAAAAAAACATCCGGGCAACTTATTACTCCAAAGAACCGTTGGGCAACGACAATATTCAACTCGTTGGCTGGAGCGGCAACCATTGGGATAATATCTCCTACTTCCCCAAAAATTACCAAATTGGTTACGTAGCAAAAGGCAACGGAATCTTTTTTGCAAATCATGAAGAATTTCCAATTACTGCCGGGGAATTGTTTTTCATACATCCCGGCCGGGTGCACAATGGTAAGCCGGATGAGGCCGTTGGCTGGTGCGTAGATACCATCGCCATCAAAGCAAATTTTGCAGAACAACTTTTTTCACCTCCTGCTAAAATCAGCTTCTCCACTTTTGTTACGGGTGATAAAACAGCAGCATCACTTTTTCTCAAAACATTTTCATTGTTGGAAAACTTTGAACAGAGTTTTGAAAACGAAAGTAAATTATACCTGCTGCTGCAGGATTTACTAAAAGCAAAAGCTACTGTTGAACCAGAACAAAACAACCGGAGAAATATAACCGATGCAGTTAACAGGGCCATCCGGTTTATTGAAAGCAATTACAAACAAAGTTTTTCACTCGATGAACTGGCGGCACAATGCTTTCTCAGCAAATTTCATTTGCTGCGGCTTTTTAAAAATCAAACCGGCCTCACTCCCTACACCTATCAAATTCAATTGCGTTTAAATGAAGCCCGGCGCCTCATTTTTCAAAACAACAGTTTAACTGAGGTGGCGTACGAACTGGGCTTTGCCGACCAGGCCCATTTTACCAATACGTTTAAAAAATATGCTAATGGCGCCAATCCCAGCGACTTGCTGAAAACAGCAATATCTTTCAATTTCCAGGAATAAAAACGGTTCATTTTTGCTCCATCAATTACAAGTAAAACAAAAAATCATGGACGCAATTACAACCAAACAAATCATCTTCGGCGGTCTTATTGCCGGCTTCTTTATCAACCTTTGTGATGTTACGGTAACCGTTACCACAGTCGCCAAAAAATGGAATGCAGTATTGGAAAGCCAGGGTATCAAACCCTCTGCTTTTACGCCGCCTTATTATGTAAGTGCCAGTTTTGCAGCAGGCATCATACTGGCATGGGTTATCTCCGTTGTTGCCTTAAAATATGGTATGACAAGAGAAACCGCACTCATCGCATCATTTCTTTTATGGGGCATCAGCCGCTTATATGGCGCCGGGCATGTGGTAATGGGGCAAATGCCATTCTCTATTTTCAGTATCATGTCGGCAGGTTTATTGCTTGGTTTTATTGTAGCGGGGCAAATGGTGTACTGGTATTTCACGAAATAAAAATAAAACATTGGGGGCTGTGAACTGCAGTGCATCCATCAACTGCAGTTCCGGCTTTTCGCTGCAATTTTTTTGTTCGTTCCTCACAAAAAAGATTTCCGCTTCAATCCGGCAGCCCAATGTCATTAAGTTAAGCGTTCGTCATTTCGACGGAAGGAGAAATCTCCTAAACTTCAAGCTTAACACATTTTGTGAGACCTCTCCCTACGGTCGAGGTGACGCTTAACTTAATGACATTGTCCGGCAGCCATCCAACAATAAAACATTGTTCAGCCAAAGCAGCTACACCCTCTCCATCAACTGAAATGTTATTTCACCGTTTTTTCTTTATGATATGCACCCCATTTCCTGATTTCGGCAAGTAAGGGTAACAATGTTTTTCCCGGTTCGGTAATGCTGTATTCCACTTTTGGCGGCGCTTCGGCATATACTTTTCTTTTAACCAATTTTTCAATAATTGCCAACGCATGGGTAACGGAGCAAAATTTCTTTTCATTATTTTCATCTTCAAACCCTTAAAAGGCTTTGGCGCACAAGTTGTATCAAAGCTTTTTGTTTTTAGTTTTGCTCAACCAAACAACTTTCTTTTTGTTATTGGTGCAAACAGTGCGTTATAAAAGCATGAAAACCTGCAGCCATATCACAACAATCGTTTTACTTTTATTGCTTTGCTCACCGGCTGCAGCACAAAAGAAAAGCTTCTTTAAAAAATTCAATTTAGATACACTTACCAGTCGTAATCTTCGCTTTTTGCCATTGCCAAGTGTAACTGTAACGCTCGAAACGGGGGTAAAGGCCGGTGTGTTTGTTGATTATTTTTATAAAACAAAAGAAACCGCAGGCAAACCTGTGCGGCCAAGTTTGAGTTGGGCGCAGGTATTGTACAGCACCCGCAACCAGTTTACGGCAGAAGCATTTACATCTACTTATACATCCAGAGAAAAGTTTTATGTGTTTTTTCGTGGAGGCTTCATCAGCAACTATGAACGCTTCTGGGGTTTTACCAAACCAACAGTTGAAAACAGGCAATATGCAGAAGTAACTTATAACAGGGTGTATGCGCAAACCAAAATTCTGCGCAACCTGGGTAATCAATATTTTGCAGGCGCTTCGCTGTACTTCAATGATTATTCAAGAAATAAGTTTCGTGATAAACAGGGGATTGTTGCTGCACCTCCGCCGGGCAATAACAATTCAAGAATTGCAGGCGCCGGTGTTTCATTTACTGCAGATAAGAGAGATAATCAATTCAGCCCTACCCGTGGTTTTTTTGCTGATGCTACAGTGATTGCTAATTATGATTTGCAGAACAAACAGTATGCTTACACACTCATCACCACTGATTTGAGAAAGTACAACGAAACCGGAAGACATATTTTTGTGAACCAGCTTTATACATCACTTGCAACAGATGAAATGCCGTTATTTGAAAAAGCAAGAATGGGCGGCTCCAATATGATGCGTGGGTTTTTCCAGGGCCGTTTTCGTGATAATAATCTATGGGCTTTGCAAACAGAATACCGTTACAAGCTCAACCGTTTTTTGAAACTGGCGGTGTTTGCATCAGCCGGTAATACAGCCCCAACCATCAGCAGTATTTTTTCACAACAGGTGCAAACAAGCGGCGGCGCCGGGTTGCGTTTACTCATCAATAAAGAAAAGAAAATTTATTTCAGAAGTGATGTGGCAGTAACGTCAAATGGTATGCTGGGTTATTATTTTAGAATTGGGGATGCGTTTTGAAACTTCTGTACCCCCTTTGTTTCCATTTGCAATTAGACTTTCTTCTGCAGGTGTTTTTTCTATAAGCACCCTTAAGTTCATGTGTGTGCTGCACTACTTCAACCAATTCTAATCATTTTTTTTCAGAACAACCGAAGTTATGTGCCAACTCACACAACCGTCCCTCACATAAACAGCCTGAAAAACAGGCACTTAAAAAAATCTGAAAAATTTTTTTCTGCTTTTTGTCCAATTGCTTTCACCTCAATCGTAATTGAGGTATAAACTTAAAATTACAAACATGACAAAAGCAATCATTATTACCGCCGTTGCACTGGGTGTAATTGCCGTAACAGGAGTTATCCTTTCTCTTGCCGCCCCAAAAAGGATTTCCGTGATTTCCAGCGTTTGGGTTCATGCACCCAAAGAAGAAGTGTATAACCAGTTGCGTTTTATGAAAAATTTCCCAAGCTGGTCGCCCTTCCGTTTGCAGGACCCCCAACAAAAATTCTCTGTATCCGGAAAGGATGGTGAGGCAGGCGCTACCTATTCCTGGGAGGGGGTAAAAGAAAAAAGTAAAGGCTCTCAAACAGTAACATCACTCACTGATAACAATAAGGTAATTATCCATTGCGATATTACAGAACCGTTCACTGCAAAACCGGTATTTGATTACACGTTAACAGAGAAAAATGGTGGTGTGCAGGTGCAGCAGCAATTTGATGTGGATATGCCCGCACCATCCAATGTGTTTGCACTGCTGCTGGGATTGAAAAAGAAAATGGCAGCCACCAATCAGCAGGGCCTGGAACTGTTGAAGAAAGTAAGTGAACAGGCAGCACTTGTGTCAACAGCAAAATGAAATTCAAAAAATAAATCTCATATTACAAACAATTAAAAACTACAACTATGAAAGAATTTATGATGATCTTTCGCATGGCTCCCATGCCCAACTTTCAACCCGCTCCTGAACAAATGCAGGAAAGCATTAAACAATGGCAGGACTGGATTGGCGGTATTGCTGCACAGGGAAAATTCGGCAGCACCAATCAACTTGGTTTCACCGGAAAAACACTCAAAGCAGATGGCGCTGTTACTGACGGACCTTATGCAGAAGTAAAAGAAATTGTTGGCGGATACATTATTGTAAAAGCAAACGATATTGATGATGCGCTGGCACTTGCAAAGGGCTGCCCGATACTGTACATGGGCGGTCATGTGGAAGTGCGTGATATTATGCAAATCAATCCTTAAACAATCAACACCGCTAATGGTCAATGTCATTAAGTTAAGCGTTTCGTCATGCCGAGGAACAGCTTGTCCCGCTTTTGCGGGAAGACATCTCATACAATTCGGTCAGTAAGAAATTTATGAGACCTCTCCCTGCGGTCGAGGTGACGCTTAACTTAATGACATTGCCCTGCCGGTACCGGCAGGGGTGTTTACAACATGAAAAATAAAATAGTTATAATTGCTGTAACTGCAGCAGCTCTTTTGCTTTCTGCGGTTTTTTTAGTTTCGGGTATTGAACATTTTACAAGGGCAAAATGGATGGAAGAACATTATCTGAAAGCAGGTTTCAGTTTATGGGGAAGATTTGTTATCGGGCCGCTTCAGTTAACGGCTGCGGCAGGTCTGGCAATCAGGAAAACCCGATTGTTTACATGTATTGTTGTTTGCATAATTATGCTGATTGCAAGTATAAATTTTTACAGTAAAAATCATTTGTTCCCTGTTCAGTCATCTGCTGTTTTTTTAACTTCATTACTCATCTTCATTCTTTCACGGGTATATGTTAAGCAGGAATGATGAACTGATACCGCACCTGTTTCGTACAGAGTTCAGAAAAATTGTTTCTGTACTGGCAAACGTATTTGGGCTGCAGCATATAGAAGTGGCGGAAGATATTACCAGCGATACGTTTTTACTGGCAGCCGAAACCTGGGGCAAAAAAGGCATTCCTGAAAACCCAACAGCCTGGCTCTGCACCGTAGCAAAGAATAAAACAAAAGATTATCTCAAACGAAATCAAATCTTTCAGCAAAAAGTTACAACAGCGCTTCAACGCACAACAGAACAATTAACAGAGATGGAAATTGATTTAACTCCTGAAAATATAATGGACAGTCAATTGCAGATGATGTTTGCACTTTGCCATCCTTCCATTCCTGTTGAATCGCAAATTGGTTTATCCCTTCGCATATTGTGTGGTTTTGGTATTGATGAAATTGCAGATGCTTTTCTTTCCAATAAAGAAACCATCAATAAACGGTTGTTTCGAGCCAAAGAAAAGCTGAGAGAAGAAAATGTGAGTATGGATTTTCCGACGGAAGTTGAACTTGAAAAAAGATTGTATGCCGTAGTAACAACGCTTTATTTGTTATTTAATGAAGGTTATTATTCTGCATCACAAAACACTTCCCTCAGAAAAGATTTGTGCCTGGAAGCATTGCGGCTAACCTATCTGCTTACAGCGCATAAAACAACCAACCAGCCTTTTGTAAATGCATTGATTGCATTGATGTGTTTTCATTCTTCCCGCTTTGAAGCAAGAATCAATGCAGAAGGTGAACTGATTTTATACGAAGAACAGGACAGGAGCCTTTGGAATAAAGAGCTGATAGAAAAAGGTGAAGAATATCTCAACCGCTCTGCAACCGGTGAGCGGATTACCAAATTTCACCTGGAAGCGGCAATTGCTTACTGGCACACACAAACCGAAAACCACCATGAAAAATGGAGCAACATTCTGCAATTGTACAATCAGTTACTGCAGCTTGAGTATTCGCCTGCTGCCGCTTTAAACAGAACCTATGCACTTGCAAAAGCAAACGGGTATGCAAATGCTATTAATGAAGCATTGAAGCTGAAACTGGAAAACAACCATCTTTATTTTTCGCTGCTGGGAGAATTGTATAAAGAAGTGAACCCTACTAAAGCTGCAGAATATTTTTCCATCGCCATAAAAAAAGCTAAAACAGAAAAGGATAAATTATTGCTGCAACGAAAGATGAATGAATGTAAATGAACCTGCTGTAAACTGTTAAGCTTTGGATGTTTCCAAAAACTTTTTCCAGTCTTCCAGCATTTTACCTTTCAATACTCTTGGAAATTTATGCTGACCGCCCACTTTTCCTTTGCTGGCCATAAACTTCATAAAACAGTCTTCACTCAAAATATCTAAGTACACATCTTTTAAAGCGCTGTTGCGTTCAACAGCATAATCATCATTAATTTCTTTGAGTGCATTGTCAATCTTGGTGCGGAGTGTTTCAGTATTCACCCGGTCATCACAGGCCACATACCAGTGGTGTGCAAAAAAGTTGCCATGCGGTTCGCCCACAACAGTATATTCCGGAATGGAAATATTCAATTCTTCGCTCACTAACTGAATGGCTTTGTTCATATTATCAACACTCAAATGCTCACCAACTAATGAAAGAAAATGTTTGGTGCGGCCGGTAATAATAATTTCATTGTGTTCCAAATCTGTAAAGCGTATAGTGTCGCCAATCAAATAACGCCAGGTGCCGGCGCTGGTGCTGATGAGCAGTGCATAATCTTTCCCTTTTTCCACTTCATGAATCATCAAAGCTTCTGCATCAGGTTTGATATTTCCATCCGCATCAAAATTTTTATCTTCAAACGGAACAAATTCTAAAAAGATGTGTTCATTCATTACCAGTTTCATTCCTTCTGCATCCTGCCGGCTTTGATAAGCAATAAAACCTTCACTGGCCAGGTAGGTTTCAATATAAATCAGCGGTTTCTCCACCAACTTTTCAAAACCATGTTTATAAGGTTCAAAAGAAACACCGCCATGAACAAAGAAGGCAAGATTGGGCCAGATGTCGTGAATGGTTTTGAGTTTGTAACGTTCAATAATCATTTCCATACACATCTGTATCCATGCAGGCACGCCCACCACAAAACCAATATCCCAGTTGGGCGCTTCATTAACAATGATCTCTAATTTTTTATTCCAGTCTTTTGTTTTGGCAATGGCTTTTCCGGGTTTATAAAAAGGGGAAAACCAAAAGGGCATTTTTTTGGCAGTGATGCCGCTTAAATCTCCCGCATAATAACCGGGGCCTTTCTGCAAATCAGTACTGCCGCCCAGCATCAGCCATCCTTTGCTCACACTTCGTACCGGAAGGTTTTCATAGTTGCGAAGGGTGAGCAATTGTTTAATCATTACAATACGGTTGCCCTTCATTAAATCATTGGTGATGGGAATGTATTTGCTGGCGGCTTCGCTGGTGCCGCTGCTGAGTGCAAAGAATTTTATTTTGCCCGGCCAGCACACATCCGTAATTCCTTTAAGTGTTTTATGCCACCAGCCATTGTATATTTTATTATAATCATGAATGGGCACCAGTTCCTGGAATTTTTTACCGGCATGGCGGCTGTTAAGGATTTCATCAAAATGATAATGCTGACCAAACTCCGTGTGCTTTGCCTTCTTCAATAATTTTTTGAGCGCCTTTACCTGCTGCCTCCGGGGCGAGTTCACCGGCAGGTTGAGCGCTTTGCTGATGCTTTTAGGAAGATGAAGGTCAATTAACGACATGATGGCAATGCTGTTGAATCAAACAAAAGTAATGAACTCATACCTTATTTTCTACTGCTGATGAACAGCGGGCAAGATAAGAAGTTTTGAGAAGCAGGGATAAAAAGAGTACCGCCGCTGTTGGCAACCAATAAACACAGTTGCAACAGCGGCAGTACAGTAAAGGGTACGGATTAAAAAAAGAGATAAGAAATAAACAATTTATGCAGCGGCCGTTTTTCTGTTCAGCGGCAGTGGCGGTTGAATGATTTTCTTTTTAGCAGGGTGATTTTGAACAGCCTTTGCCTGCTGTTTTTGCGGGCGGAGTTCTTTTACTTCCCACCAGAGTACCAGTAAACGGATGAATAAAACGGAAACGAATAAAACACAGGAGAGCACAAAGCTCATATTGGTTTTCAATACTTCGGGCATAAGACAGGTTTTAGTGGCAGATAATGGATAACCGCAAATTGAATGCTGCATGCAAACTACGTACTTATGCAGAAGGAACAACTCTTTGGTTCAGATGATTTTGCTCAAATACGGGTTTACATATAGCCCAGCTATGGTGAGGTATGTACAGAAAAAAAGCATCTGTTTTGTGCAGACAGATGGATAACCCAATAAGCTTTTACAACAGGATTATGCCGGTAATGTTTTGAGCTTAATAATACCCATAGCATGAAAACCACGCATAATTAAATAGGTAACATCAAACTCAAACCACCTGCGTGCAAAGTTGGCATTGTCTTTTGCTTTGTGGTGATTATTCTGAAACAGTTCACCCATCAGCAATACACCCCATGGCGATGTGTTTTTGGAATGATCATCCAGCTGGTAATTACGGTAACCCAGTTTATGACCAAACCAGTTGACAATAGCGCCCTGTACGGGGCCCATTAAAAAGTGAACAGGCAATAATGCAAACCACCAGAAACCGGGAGCAAACAAAACATAGATGCTGATATAGAACAGCACAAAAATACTCCTGGTAAAACCACTGTGACCCAGCCTGTCCATTTTATCCCAAACAGGCAGGTATTCTTTGGTAAACTGCGGATCAGGAATGTTTTTCCTGGTTAAGAAGCCACGGAAAATTTTTGCCGTGTGTAGGGTCATGTGATAAATATCTTTAAAGAAATGCGGCGAGTGCGGATCCTGCTCCGTATCACTGTAGGCATGATGCATGCGGTGCAATACCGCATAAGCACGGGGCACTAAAAAAGAAGAGCCCTGTACAAACCACGTAAGTATATAAAATGTGCGTTCCCAGTTTTTGGTGGTAGTGTACATTTGATGGGATGCAAACCTGTGTAAAAAAAAGGAGTGGAAGAACAACGATAAAAACCAATGTGCGGAAAAGAACAATACAATAATTAACATAAAAAAGAATACTCGTAATGTAAGCGTTGGAAGGTAACCTATTTAAAGCAGAAGCCGCTTTATTTCTTTACGAACCGGCCTGTGTTGGCAGGCTTTAACAAATAATAGTGCTGTTTCCGGTTAAGAAGGGCAGTATTATGTCTTATTCCACTGTTTCAACAGTTGGTATTGCTGATGTTACAATGATTATTTTTATTCTTCAATGATGCAGCAGGGTTTACAATATGGTGTTGATGTGTTTCTGCAAACAGGCAGAACTAACAGGCAACTCCGCATGGCAATGGTTACCAATAATGCAGCCATTACATGTAACGGGGAATTGAGCCGTGCAGCATTATTAAAAGAAGGATTTCGTCTCATCAAATTATTTTCACCGGAGCATGGAATTACAGTAACGGGTGATGATGGCACACCGCAGCAAAACAGGGTGGATGCTGTTACCGGCCTGCCCGTTATTAGTTTATACAATAACAAACTTGCGCCAACTGAAGAAGATCTCCATGATGTGGATGCAATTCTCTTTGATATACCAGATGTGGGCTGCCGCTTTTATACTTATCTATGGACCATGACCCATGTAATGGAAGCCTGTGCACAATACAACAAACCATTTATTGTTTTAGACCGGCCCAACCCCATTGGCGCTTTAATTGAAAAAGCAGAAGGTCCTTTTTTGGATGAAGCACATTGTTCTTCTTTTATTGGCCGCTGGAATATTCCGCTGAAATACAGTTGCACACTGGGCGAACTGGCTTTGTACTTTGCTGCAACACGGTTGCCTTCTTTAAACATTGAAGTAATAAACGTTCAAAACTATGAACGTGCGCAAACAGCAGCACATCATTTTTTGTTTACACCCCCATCACCCGCCATTCAAACTGTTGAAACAGCATTGCTCTATCCGGGCACGGGTTTACTGGAAGGATTGAATGTAAATGAAGGAAGGGGAACCCACTTTCCTTTTCAGCAACTGGGTGCACCGTGGATGCAGGAAGAAGAACTGGCAAACACACTTCAACAAAAACTCAGGCATGTGCAGGTAACACCTGTACAGTACACACCTGCATGGGGGCTGTATGCACAGGAGCTGTGCAAAGGTGTGCGTTTGCACATACAGGATGCATTTGAACTGATGGCTGTACAAACAGGTCTGCAGGTATTGCAAACTGTTTTGCAACTATATCCCAATCATGTACAGGAACGCTTGTATAAAACCAATGCCAACCCTTCCGGTAAACAACACCTGGATTTTTTGCTGGGCATACCCAATGCCTTTGATCAAATAAAGAAAGGTGAACCGGTTGCCACCGGAGCTGCTCAAGAGTGGCGCCGGCAAATAAAACCATACCTATTATATTGTTATGCGCAATTGTATTGGGGCGCTCCCTAAAGTTCGGGACGACCTAAAAACCTTAGCAAATTGTTGCTAATTTTTATTCAAACAACCTTAAATTTGACAAAATATTTTGTCAATGGAAAAACTTCGCTTTATTGATTTGTTCTGCGGAATCGGTGGCTTTCGTGTTGCTATGGACCAAGCCTGTAATGAAAATGATTTAATACCTCAATGCGTTTTTTCATCGGACATTGACCCACATTGCCAAGACAGTTATGAAGCAAATTTTGGACACAGACCAACAGGTGACATAACAAAAGTTGACCCCAAAACTGTTCCTAACCACGACATTTTATTTGCAGGGTTTCCCTGCCAACCTTTCAGCATCATTGGACAGATGAAAGGTTTTGACGATACAAGGGGAACATTGTTTTTTCATATCGCTAATATCATAAAAGAAAAAAGACCCAAAGCATTTGTCCTTGAAAATGTAAAACAGTTGGTAGGACACAACAAGGGGCAAACACTAAAAGTAATTATCAAAACCCTGCAAGACTTAGGTTATTATGTGCAGTACACTGTTTTAAATGCTTTAGATTATGGCTTACCACAAAAAAGAGAAAGGGTCTTAATTGTTGGACATAGAGAGCCTATAATGTTTTCGTACCCTTCGCCGATTAGACCATTTAAACCATTGAGCGAAATTTTAGAAAAGAAAGTTGACAAAAAACATATTGCATCTGACTACATCAAACAGAAAAGAAAAGATAAACATAAATCAGCTTACAAACTTTCTATTTGGCATGAGAACAAAGCAGGAAATATATGCTCTTATCCTTATTCATGTGCTTTACGAGCAGGGGCATCATACAACTACTTACTTGTAAACGGTGAGAGACGATTAACACCAAGAGAAATGTTTCGTTTACAGGGTTTCCCTGACACATACAAAATCATTAATAACGACACACAGGCAAGAAAACAAGCCGGTAATGCAGTTCCTGTAAACATGGTGAAAGCTGTTATTCTAAAATTATTGCCGTATGTTGCAACAACTCTTGATATGACTAACGTATTAAGAGAATACGAAGTTGAATATAACAGCAAATAATGAGTAAGAAATCACCGAAATTAAGAACAGTAAGCAAATCAGTTCCGCCTTATCCCATCAATCAATTTCCAACTGAGTTTCCATTTAAAGTTGGCGAACAATTAATTTACATTTTAGCCACAAGAGGTGCGACAGATATTGAAGGAAAGGAATGGGAACAAATTTTTGCAAATTCCATTGGAGCAGATTGGAAGCCTTCCAATGTAGGGCTTGATGACATAGTTTTAGGCAATACGGCATGGGGTGCAAAATCAGTAAAAGAAAAGAAACCATCATCAAAGAAAACAGTTCGCCTAATATCAGGGAGAAATGATTCACAATTTTCTTTTGGCCATGTTGCTACACCAGGTAAAAAGCCAAATGAACACGGTGAACTTGTTTTAGATATTTATAATGAGAGGGTATCAAAAATTAGGGAGACGCATAAACCTTTAAGAACTGTTGTTTTAATTCGTTCTTACGATTTGACGGAAGCTGTGGTTTTTGAATTTGACACCATCCGTTACGACCCAGAACTCTATTATTGGGAATGGAACAGCAGAAACAATTTGTTTGGATACAGTAAAAAAGACAAGAAACATAAGTTTGTTTGGCAGTCTGGTGGTACTCAGTTTACAATTCTTGAAGAAGTTCCCGCCGAACACATGGTGATAAACGTAAGAAAGCCTTCATTGATTGAAAAGGATTTTATTTTGAACCAAATTGGTTTTGACAAATCGTGGATTACAGTAACACAAACCAATGGCTGACACTTTTACAAAGGAACAGCGAAGCCAAATAATGCGACAAGTAAAAAGTAGTCGCAATAAATCAACGGAATTAAATCTCATTCAATTCTTCAAAGACAATTCAATTAAAGGCTGGCGCAGGAGTTACAATTTATTTGGCAGACCTGATTTTGTTTTTCCGCTCACAAAAAAAGCAGTTTTTGTTGACGGTTGTTTCTGGCATGGACACAACTGCCGTAACACAAAACCCAAAGACAATAAAGATTACTGGCAACAAAAAATTTCCCGTAACAAAAAAAGAGACCGAGCCGTTACTAAAACGCTTAAATCAAACGGCTGGACAGTAATCCGTATTTGGGAGTGTCAATTGAAAAATGAAAGAGCGCTAAGAAACAAGCTGACGAACAAAAGCGCATAACATTGGTATTGCCAAAATGCAGGCTGACGGAAGCCGTGTTTCAACTTTTGTAATTCTGTTGGGCGGCATATCCAGCTTGACATTAAAAATTTAGCTGTAGAATATATCATCATCTTTTTATCTTTACTCAGCATCAGTTAGCCGGGCTTGACGGAATTCTATTTCCTGCACTTCGGCAATACCTGTTCGATACAAGAGATATGCAGTGTTCCTGCAAAAAAAGGAAACTACATTTGTATTCTCCATGAGTGATGTACACGATAAGAAAACACGGAGCTATAACATGTCGCAAATACGCAGCAGCAATACTAAACCCGAGCTGCTGGTGCGGAAGTTTTTGCAGGCACAGGGTTTTCGGTATTCATTGCACAACAAAAAACTGCCGGGCAAGCCTGATATTGTTTTACGCAAATACAAAACCATCATCTTCATACACGGTTGTTTCTGGCACGGGCACAGCAACTGTAAATATTTTAAAATACCTAAAACAAGAACGCAGTGGTGGACGGATAAGATTGCCACCAATAAAGCCAATGATGTTAAAGCCAGAAAGGCGTTAAAGAAAGAAGGTTGGAAAGTGATGGTGATTTGGGAGTGTAAATTAAAGAAAGGGAAGGTGGAGAAAACGCTGGAAAAATTGCCGTGTGCAATTATGAATTAAAAAGGCCAAAAATGTTTTTTGTATATATCATACAATTTCCTCATGCTGCTTATTTTTATGGATGCATCTTCCAAAATATAAATATAAAACCAATGAGAGTTTCCTGGATTATGAGTTTGAAAGCATTGACCCAAAAGGAAAAATTAAGAAAGTTGTACGTTTTACTGAAATCAAAACAGGAGTTTACAATTTAGCCTTTGGCGACCTTGATATTAGTAATGGGGAAATCAGTGATACCGTTGTTACCAATAACAGCGACAGTAAAAAAGTGCTTTCAACAGTAGCAGCAATTGTGTTTGATTTCACTGAGAAATATACTGAAAGCTGGGTGGTGGCTAAAGGAAGCACCCATTCAAGAACAAGATTATACCGCATGGGTATCAGCAATCATTATGAGGAAATTTCTGAGTTGTTTGAAGTTTTTGGACTTGAAGATATTAGCTGGGTTGAATTTGAGCGAAGAAAAGACTACACACCCTTCTTGGTTCGTCGTAAATAATTTGTAAATTTGTGTCATGCCCTTAAGCGCAAAAAATAAAAAACAGGAAATAAAGAAAAAAACCTTTGGCATAATTGACCCCAAAGTGGGTAATTATGAGAAGCATCCTTTTTTTGTGAAGAAAGCAAATGAAGCAAAAGCACTTCTGAAAGCAGTGGGCCTGCCAAAGAAACCGGCAAAAGCATAATTATAAACTTGTTCAGAATCTTTTACTCCGCCACAGGCGGAGTTTTTGTTTTTATGTAAACCTACCAGCTGCAAATGATTTTGCCATCTTCAAAACCGAATGGTGGGCAGATAAAATTAACATCAACAAAGCCAATGATGTTAAAGCCGTAAAGGCGTTGAGACGGGATGGGTGGAAGGTGCTGGTGATTTGGGAATGTAAATTGAAGAAGGGGAAGGTGGAGAAAACGCTGGAAAAGCTTTTGCAATTCATCTAAAAATGAGTATTCCTGCCGGATAATTTTTTGTAAATTTGTTTTGAACATGGTAAAAAATAAAACCATACAAAAGCCACTTAACTCAAAAGGAGCCTCTATTTTTAAAAAAATGCTTGAGGACAAGAATGCTATTAACCAGCACCTGCAAAAAGGCGGCAAGCTGAAAGACTTAAAAAATAAGTACCGCTTTGTTAAACCCCTATCCACTTCAGGAAACTGACGAACTCTCCTATCAGTTTGTAACAGATGGAGGAGTAACCTATCATATCTATTTCCTGGATTACAGTTATATGTTTGCTGATTATCCCATGCTGGCAAATAACGTTTTTTCTTTTAACATTGATGTTGTTTCCGGTTCTGTTGATACAGCCCTTTCAGATGAACGCATCGGAATCACAGTTGTAGAAGTATTTAAAACATTCTTTAAGGAAAGGGAAAATGTAGCTGTTTATGTATGCGACAGTTCAGACGAGCGTCAACTTGCACGCAAACGCAAATTCGATTTTTGGTTCTGGAAATACAATGATGGTTCTATTATTAAAGAAGACGGAGTGGCTATTGTGGAAGATGTTGAAATACTTAACTCCTTATTGGTGCACCGGAGTAACCCATTGTGTATGGAAATAATTTTTGCTTTCAAGGATTTAAATGCAAGAGCGGGTGATAAGTAGAGCCGTTTTCTTTAAACGCCAATACCAGGAATAATGATAAAGCCCATTAAAACAAAAAAAGACTACAACACAGCTCTCGCCCGTGTGTATAAGCTGATGCAAAAAGAACTGAAAGCCGGTTCATCTCTGGCTGATGAACTGGAAGTGCTGCCTATACTGGTGGAAGCATATGAAATGCCCATAAACAAAGCATACAAACCGTAAATGATTATATGCATACTATGTGACCATAGTCTAAAATAACAAATATACACATGAAAAAAAACATTACCCCATTCCGCCGCCGCATCCTTTGGAAGCCATCCGTTTCCGGCTGGAGCAGAGCGGTGTTAATGAAACTGAACTCAATAAGTTACTGGGCGGCCGCAACCGCAAATCAGAAATCATGAGCGGCAAAAGAAAACTCAGCCTTGCCATAATAAGAACACTCCATAAAAAATTGCAGATACCTGCCGAAACACTGATAGCGGCATATTAAAAAGACTTCCTGAAATTATACTCATTTGGAAAACATAATAGAAGCGCCAACTGTAGTTGGCGCTTCTATTATGCCCGCAAGTTTTGCAGGGTGCCTTAAAGGCAAATGCATTGTAAGCAGCCTTGGTTAGTATCGTTAATACACAAAAAGTTTGGAACACAATTGCCCTGTGCCCTAAAACATACCGTTTTAATGTACACATCAAAATAAGTTTGAGTTATGACAAACAAACAAGTTTACTCTTTATGCAAAGCTGTTGCTGATATTGCTTATATAGCCGCATCTGAAAACTATGAAACCGGGAACAGCCGTGAAATGACTATGCAGTTTATTCAATGGGCTGAAGAATTTGAGCAAATACACAAACGAGTTGAGTGGGGAATAAACTTTGCTCCAGATTATATTGATTCAATTTATCACTTTACTATCTTTAAGATTCATCAATGGCGTAATGTATGAAAGAAGGACAAAAACTATGGACCAGGGATGAATTAGTGCTTGCAATTAACCTTTACTGCAAACTTCCTTTTGGGAAGCTGCATAAAGGAACACCTGAAATAATAAAGTTTGCTTCCATGATAGGAAGAACGCCATCTTCCATCGCTTTGAAACTTGGGAACTTTGCAAGCTTTGACCCAACTCTAAAGGAAAGAGGAATTAAAGGAGCAAGTAATGCCAGTAAACTAGACAAACAAATTTGGGATGAGTTTTATAATAACTGGGATGCGGCTTTAATTGCAAGCGAAGAATTACTTGCCAAAATAAAACATACTACCATTGAAAAAATCAACAAAATTGAAGTTGATGATTTGCCTAAAGAAGGAAAAGAGAAAGAGCGGCTGGTGAAAGTAAGGGTAAACCAATCTATTTTCAGAACGATAGTGCTTGCAACTTATAATAACTCTTGTTGTATAACAGGTATTAATAATCCAGAACTTTTAATTGCAAGCCATATTATACCCTGGAGTAAAGATGAAAAGAACAGGTTAAACCCAATGAACGGGCTTTGCTTAAATGCATTGCATGATAAAGCCTTTGATGCTGGATTGATTACAATTTCTGCGGAAGATTATACAATTAAAGTTTCTTCAAAGCTTAAAAAGAAAAATATGCCTGAGAGTATTGAACAAAACTTTATCAAACTTGATGGTAAAGAAATATTTTTGCCGGATAAATTTTTACCTGCGAAAGAGTTGTTGAAAATTCATAATGATTGGTGTAACTTATAAAAAATAAAAATGTTTTCTTTTATTCCTAATTCTGTTGCTTTTATTGACACAGAAATTGAACCGAATAGCCGAAAGATACTTGACATTGGCGGTATCAAGGATGACGGCCAATCGTTTCACTCAAATTCAATATCTGATTTCATTGCTTTTATCAGGGGAACAGAATTCATTTGTGGGCACAACATTTTCAATCATGACTTAAAATACATTCAAAATGCTATTAATGATGCTGGAGTAAATTCAATAAACATCATTGATACTTTATTTCTATCGCCCTTGCTGTTTCCTTCAAAACCCTATCATGCTTTGCTCAAAGACGACAAGCTGCAAACGGAAGAAATAAACAATCCACTCAATGATTCTATAAAAGCCAAAGACCTTTTCTTTGATGAAGTTGCAGCTTTTCAACAAACAGATGAAACGCTAAAACAGATTCTGTATTTGCTATTGAATAACAAAAAGGAGTTCAGCTCTTTCTTCCATTTCTTTGCATACACAAGCACAGACACAAATCTTGAAAATCTAATTCGTGAAAAATTCCATTCTGAAATTTGCGAACATGCAAACCTGATAAAAACAATTTCAGAACAACCGATTGAATTAGCTTACGCTTTAGCACTGATCAATTGCCGAAACCGGTATTCAATTACACCACCCTGGGTGCTGAAAACTTATCCCGGAACAGAACGAGTAATGATTGCATTAAGAAACAAACCGTGCCTCACGGGTTGTGTGTATTGCAATCAGGCGTTGGACATACACAAAGGACTGAAAGAATATTTTGGTTTTGATTCTTACAGAACCTACGCAGGTGAGCAATTGCAAGAGAAAGCAGTCAAAGCAGCCGTTGACAACAAATCTCTTTTAGCAGTTTTTCCGACTGGTGGCGGTAAGTCAATAACATTTCAAGTTCCTGCTTTAATAAGTGGGGTTGCAATAAAAGGTTTGACAGTTGTAATTTCTCCCCTGCAATCTTTAATGAAAGACCAAGTTGACAATTTGATTAACAAATATGACATTACAGAAGCAGTTACAATAAACGGCTTGCTTGATCCGATTGAAAGAAGCAAATCTTTTGAAAGAGTTGAAGATGGGTCTGCGTCGCTACTTTACATCTCACCAGAATCCTTGCGGTCAAAAACAATTGAACGGCTTTTATTAGGAAGAAAAATTGTTCGGTTTGTTATTGATGAAGCTCACTGCTTTTCATCGTGGGGGCAAGACTTTAGAGTTGATTATTTATATATCGGTGATTTCATCAAACAAATTCAAGAGAAGAAGAATCTAGAAGAACCAATTCCTATTTCATGCTTCACTGCCACGGCCAAGAAAAAAGTTATTGAAGATATTTCTGTTTATTTCAAAGAAAAGCTTTCTCTTGATTTGGAAATTTTTAGTTCCGGTGCGACAAGAACTAACTTACAATACAAAGTTTTTGAAAAAAACGGGGAAGAAGAAAAGTATAATTCAGTAAGAGATTTGGTTGAAGAAAAAAATTGTCCAACTATCATTTATGTTTCCCGAACCAAAAGAGCAAAGAACCTTGCTGCAAGATTATGCGAAGACGGGTTTAGTGCAAAGGCATTTCATGGGAAAATGGATGTAAAAGAAAAAATTGAAAATCAAGATTCCTTCATTAATGGAGACGTACAAATAATGGTTGCTACTTCTGCCTTTGGGATGGGTGTGGATAAGGATAATATTGGGATGGTTATTCATTATGATATATCTGATTCTTTGGAAAATTATATTCAAGAAGCCGGGAGAGCTGGAAGAAACGAAAACATGAAAGCTGATTGTTTTGTGTTATTTAATGAGGAAGATCTTAGCAAACACTTTATACTGCTTAATCAAACAAAACTTTCAATTAAAGAAATTCAACAGGTTTGGAAAGCAATAAAAGAGATTACAAGATTTCGATCTTCAGTTTCAAATTCAGCATTGGAAATTGCACGAAAAGCTGGCTGGGATGACAATGTGGTGGAGATTGAAACAAGAGTGACAACTGCGATTGCAGCTCTTGAAGATGCCGGATATTTGAAACGAGGACAAAACATGCCAAGGGTTTTTGCAAACAGTATTCTTTCAAAGAATGCACAGGAAGCGATTGAAAAAATAAATGCTTCCCAAAGATTTGAGGAGAAGCAAAAAGAAAAAGGAATCAGAATTATCAAGAAGCTTTCTTCAAGTAAGAGCAAAAAGCAAAACACTGATGAAGCAGCGGAATCAAGGATAGATTATATCAGCGACCATTTGGGAATTGTAAAAGAGGAAGTGATAAACATTGTTAACCTGCTTCGTGAGGAAAAGATTTTAGCTGATGCAAAAGATTTGACTGCCTTCATAAAGAAAGGGGAAAACATAAATCGCTCATTAAAGATTGTAGAAACATTCGGTCAGATTGAAAAATTTCTTTTACCAGTATTTGAGGAGAACGAAAAAACTTTTCACATAAAAGACTTAAATGAAGATGCAGAGTTAAAAGGCTGCAAAGATGTTACGCCCAACAAAATAAAAACCATTATCAATTTTTGGGCAATCAAAAATTGGATTAAGCGGCGTAGCGAAGAATATTCAAAGAATCATGTTGTGATTGTTTGTGTTCAACCAAAAGATTCTTTAAAAGAAAAATTAGAAAAGCGGCATGAGTTGGCAAGGTTCCTCGTTGAATTTCTATATGAAAAAAGCATCTTGAGTAATGCAGAAGATGACAATGTAAAAGAAGAGGTGTTGGTTGAGTTTTCTGTTCATGAGCTGAAAGACGAGTTTGAAAAAAGACCTAAACTTTTTGAAATGAAAGTTTCAATTGAAGATATTGAAGACACACTTTTTTATCTTTCCAGAATTGATGCGATAAAAATTGAAGGCGGATTTTTGGTTGTATATAACCGTTTAACTATTGATAGGGTTGAGCAAGACAACAAGCGAAGATATAAGAATGATGATTACCAAAAGCTAAATCAGTTTTACGAAAACAAGGTTCAGCAAATTCATGTTATTGGTGAGTATGCTAAAAAGATGATTGATGATTACAAAGGAGCATTACAGTTTGTTGATGATTATTTCCAGCTAAACTATACTTCGTTTCTCAACAAATATTTCAAAGGCAGCAGACAAAATGAAATCAAAAGAAATTTAACTCCTGCAAAGTTCCGTCAGTTATTTGGTTCATTATCGCCAACACAATTAGAAATCATCAAGGACAATGAAACAAAATACATTGCAGTTGTGGCAGGACCCGGGAGCGGGAAAACAAGAGTGTTGGTTCACAAATTAGCATCATTGCTTTTAATGGAAGATGTGAAGCATGAGCAATTGCTCATGGTAACTTTTTCAAGAGCTGCAGCAACGGAATTTAAAAGGCGTTTACTTTCTCTTATTGGAAACGCAGCCCATTACATTGAAATAAAAACTTTTCATTCCTACTGTTTTGATTTGTTAGGCAAGGTGGGAAGTTTGGAAAAGTCGGATGCAATTTTGAAAAACACAATTGAAAAAATTAAAAGCGGAGAAGTTGAAGCAAACCGAATTACAAAAACCGTTTTAGTAATTGATGAAGCACAAGACATGAACGGTGATGAGTTTGCTTTAATAAATACTTTGATAGAGCAGAACGAAGAAATGAGAGTGATTGCGGTTGGAGACGATGACCAAAATATTTACGAATTCAGAGGAGCAAGTTCAAAATATTTGGAACAGTTTATGGCAGAACGAAAAGCAGCTAAACACGAACTCATAGAAAATTACAGAAGCAAAAGCAACTTAGTTGAATTCACAAACGGGTTTGTGAAAAAGATTCGCCACCGTTTGAAAGAAACTCAAATTGCTGCAAAACAGACCGATAATGGAAATATAAAGTTGGTTCGTTATCAAAACGGAAATCTAATTTCTCCATTGGTGCAAGACATACTTGCAACAGGACTTTCAGGAACTACTTGCGTGCTGACGAAAACAAATGATGAAGCATTGCAGATTACCGGGTTGCTTTTGAAAAACGGAATGCAAGCAAAGTTGATTCAGAGCAATGACGGTTTCAGTTTGCAAAACCTTTTGGAAGTTCGTTTTCTTTTGAATGAAATAAACACGGGGGATGATATAAAAATTATCAGTGATGAGGTTTGGGCAAAAGCAAAAAGCGAAATGAGAAAAAAGTTTCAGCAGAGTTCAAAACTTGAAGTATGCAATAACCTTATCCAACAATTTGAAGACAGTAATTCAAATAAGAAGTACAAATCAGATTTGGAAGTTTTCGTAAGAGAATCAAAGCTGGAAGATTTCTACAATGAAAATGGAGAAACAATTTTTGTTTCTACAATTCACAAAGCAAAAGGAAAAGAGTTTGACAATGTTTTCATCATGCTTGAAAACTTCAACCCCGAAACCGATGAAGCAAAACGCCAGTTGTATGTTGCTATGACAAGAGCAAAACGCAACTTGACAATTCACTTAAACGGAAATTATCTTGACAATCCCGCAGTAGAGAATTTAGAAAGAGTTGAAGACAGGGAAATACATTTACAACCACATCAGTTGGCAATGCACTTGTCTTTCAAAGATGTTTGGTTAGATTATTTTATCACAAGGCAATATCTTGTTTCGCAACTGACAAGTGGAGATATTTTAACTATAAACGGTGATGAATGCATAAACTCAAGAGGGCAATCTATTTTGAAGTTTTCAAAACAGTTTCTCAATACGATTGAATCCGTGAAACAAAAAGGTTATCAATTGAAGAGTGCTAAAGTGAATTTCATTGTTTACTGGAAGAAAGAAGGAACAGAACAAGAGATAAAAATTGTTTTACCAGAGTTATATTTTGAAAAGTAATCCAACTCTTTGTTTCTTGCCAATAGAATTCCCCCAGTACAAGAGTGCGATGCTTCGACTTCGCTCAGCACAGGCTACCACCGCAGCTCCACCACTGCACATCAGCCCGTTACCCAAAAAATTCCTCAAACAATTGAGAGGGCACATCATAATCAATGGTTTTGGGTAAAAGAGAAATTTAAAACCCCGCTTTAAGGCAGGGCAAACCAAAATAAAATAAAAGGGCTAAATTTTTTTGATGCAGATGGGTGATAACAGGCCTGTTTGGGTATATACAATCAACCGCTACGCATCTGAACGGTAAAATGGAACACGAAGCGCCACAATGGAAATCTTACTATCTTACCCGTGATTGGCCTGCTTGGCGCTCCTTTAAAAAGAAACGTTTGAGATAAGTTCTAACTTTATATACGCATGCAAACAACAACGGATACTGCCCTGCTGCTGCAACTGAAAAATGAAGACAATGCTTCTTTTGGGGTTTTGTATGCTTCTTCTTTTCCTGCGGTGCTGGCTTATGTAACCAATCATTTGGGAAACAATGCAGATGCAGAAGATGTTTTTCAGGAAGCCATGATGGTGCTGCTGCAAAAAATAAGACAGCCGGAGTTTGTACTCACCTCATCCCTCAAAACCTATCTCTTTGCCATTGCCAAAAACCTGTGGCTCAAAAAACTGAGAGATAATAAACTGATTACGGTGGAGAGCTTTGAAAAATTTCAGCAGCAAACAGAACCTCTTTCTTTTGAACTGAAGACAGAGCCCACTAAAGAAGAAAAAGTAAATTCATGGTTCACGAAGATTACGGAAAACTGTCAGCGCATTTCAAAAGCCATTTTCTTTTACAAAGAACCAATGACGAGCCTGATGCAAAAGATGGGCTGGAAAAATAAACACACGGCTGCCAACCAGCAATACAAATGCATACAGCAAATAAAAAAAGAAAAAGAGGAGCCCGCAGGCTCCTGATTACATCAATTTTATTCTTCCGTCTAATTTAAGAATGCAAAGTGTAAGCATTGTTGCCACTATACTCATGGGGGCCCATGGGCAGCATGGTTTGGCTGGCAAAGTGTGCTGCAAAAGCGCCAATAAACATGGGCAGTAAACCAAGTGCTGCATAGGTTCGGTATTTGGGAAAGAGCAAACCAAGGCCGCCCAGTATTTCCAAAAAGCCTGCGGGTTTCATAATGGAGAGCATGTTCATTTTTGTAAAGGTGTCCACAAGGTGCGGCTCTGTACCAATGAGTTTGGTGATGCCAAGGGCCAGCATCCAGGTAAACATGAGTATGGAAAGCACACGGATGGAAATTTTTTGTGCTTTGTTTTGCGGAAGTGTGATTGCTGTTGTCATAAAATTTGTTTTTGTTTCCTGTTTATACCGGTTGTTGTTGTTTATCACCTCAAAAGAAAATTTTCTATTGCCGGATGATAATTTGTTATGTGTGGTATTAATGAAAAACAAATCACTCACTTTAAAAATTTTCAATCATGTCAAAAAGAACAAAAATTATTCTCTGCGTTGTACCGGTAACATTGCTCAGTATTTGCCTCTATCATTTTTTCGGTTAATTAAAAAACATGCATCATGAAGGAATCTATTAACGTATGGGGCATTCAAGAATTTGAAGGTGATGGTGAAAGCTGTCCCATCATTCCGGTAAACCTGCCCTGGTATAAAAAAGTGGCGCTCACTTTTTTTCGGTTTGGTGTGTGTCCGGCCTGTGTAACCATGAGTTTGAGTTACAGCATCGGCAAGTTTTTGAAGAAATTGTTTGCTGCTTCTAAAAAGGAAGCTTAGCTGATGCTGGCGCCGCATGCAGATATTATATCTCCCAGCTCAGAAAATAAGGTACACGATTTATGATAGTTTTCATACAGTAGATTTTGTTCGATATTGGCGGGGACGCCAACATCAGCAGAAATAATACGGGATGAGTTCTCCTGTACAGGACTCCTGTTCCTCAGGCTCTTCTCACCAAATACAACACCCACACCAAGCTCAGCAATAAACACATCCCTGTGAGCTGGTGCAGTTGTGCCATCCATTCAAACACGCCCCAGCGGTTGGGAATAATTTGCAAAGAGGTAAGTACAGATAAAACACCCAGCAACACCTGCAGCAATGTTATGAGCAGCGGAATAAATCTTGTAGCCGTAAATAAAGAAGAGCCTTTCACTTTTGCTGTTGTAAAATACCAAACAATCACCAGCAGCAAAAGAAGGTAAGCCAGGTTGCGGTGTATAAAGTGAATAGTGATTTTGTTTTCAATAAAATTAATAAGCAGCGGGCTTTCTTTAAACAGTTGTGCAGGAATCCATGCATCATTGATCATGGGCCAGGTGGGAGCAGCAGTAGCAGCTTTATGCCCGGCCATTAAAGCGCCAAACAATAACTGAACAATTAACAGTAACAAAAGCGCCCATGTAAAATTGCTGATGGGCTTACTAACAGTAATATCTTCTTTCTTTACTTTTAGCTGCAATGCAAACCAGAATGTATAACACAATAAACCCATTGCTAAAATAAAATGCAGCGCCAGCTTTGTTGGTTTTACATACACTGCATCACCCACCAAACCGCTGGCTACCATAATCCAGCCAACAGCTCCCTGCAAGGCACCAAGGATAAATAAAATAATCAACGGTGTTACCATTTCTTTTTTGAAATACCGCTTCACCAAAAAATAAATAAAACCCGTGGCAAACACCATTCCCATTAATCTTGCCCAGAGACGGTGAAACCATTCCCAAAAGAAAATGAATTGGAAATCCTTCAGTGTAAAATCACTGTTGAGTAACTGAAATTGCGGTGTGTTTTTATATTTATCAAACTCTGCCAGCCATGCAGTTTTACTTAAAGGAGGCAAAGTACCTGTAACCACGTCCCACTCCGTAATGCTTAAACCGCTGCCGGATAAACGGGTGATGCCGCCAAGTAGAATTTGCACAATGAGCATGAATACACCAAAGAGTAACCAGTTGCTTACGGCTTTATTAGAACGGAGGGAATCAGTTGTCATATCGGGTGCAAAGGTAAGAAGAGGAGACACTAAGAATAAAGGTGATTTTTAAAAAGATATTTTTGTTATGAAGTGTTGTAAAAATTTGATTTAACTGCTATGCGCAGATAATGATAAAAAATTAAACAAAGAGGTGAAGAGAAAAAGAGAAGGCTTCGTTTTCTTAAGTATTCCCTCTTCTTATCTTAGCCTCATTGTCAAAAAAAACCTCACATCTGCCCCTTTACAATTTTGTGCCAGTATAACCAGGGCAATACATAACGTTTAAGCTGATACATGAGCCAACTGGGTTTGCTCTGGTCAAACGGAAAGGTTTCCATCACTTTATTATCATAGCCAAACTCTGCTAAAATTAATTTACCATAACCCACCACCAACGGACAACTTCCATAACCATTGTATTGGGCAGTAAGCGGTTGATTCTTTAAAAAAGCTAAAATGTTTGTTACCAGCACAGGTGTTTGTTTGCGGATGGCCGCACCGGTTTTTGCATTGGGTGTGTTTAAAATATCGCCGAGGCCAAATACATTTTTATAACGGAGGTGCTGCAAAGTATATTTATCAGCATCAAACCAGCCTTTGGCATCGGCCAGTGCACTTTTGCTGAAATAATCAGGTGCACTTTGCGGAGGTGTTACATGCAGTACATTGAATTTTTTTTGCACTTCGCTCACAACACCATTGGCATCTGTTACCCTGAAAGCAGCCATTTGATTTTGTCCATCAACAGCCATTAAATTATGTTTGAATGAAAGCTGAATGCCGTATTTGTTTACCATCTTCATTAATTCATCCGCATATTTTTTTATTCCGAAGATGACAGTACCGGCGCTTGTAAATTCAATATGTGCTTTGATGTTATGTCTGCGGCAATAATCGCCAAAGAGATACATGATTTTTTGCGACGCTCCTCCGCAGCGGACAGGAGTGGATGGTGCAGTGAATAATGCCGTATCGCCATCTTTTAAATTTTTAAGGCATTCCCATGTGTAAGGCGCATACTCTTTATGGTAATTACTGGTAACACCATTTTTGCCGAGAGTTTCCTTTAATCCTTTTATCAAATGCCAGTTCATTTGAATGCCTGCACCCACAATAAGCACATCATAACTGTATTCATTGCCGCTTTGTGTGGTAAGTTTATTTTCACCGGGCTCAAAACTTACTACGGCATCTTTCATCCACTTTGCTTCTTTGGGTATTACATCGGCTTCGTTGTGAATGGTGTCTTTCATATTATACACACCGCCACCCACCAACGTCCACGCAGGCATGTAATAATGTTTATCAGAAGGTTCAATAACAGCTACGTTTAATTGTTGATTGGCACGGAGCAATTGTGCTGCGGCAGTGATGCCTGCATTACCACCACCAACAATGAGTATTTGATGATGCGTTTTCATCTTTTGAATTTTGATAACAGCAAGTTAGGATGGATACGAAGTAAGCTTTTTGATTCGCATCACAAACTGACGGGAATCAGCAGCACTCATGAAGCTGATTAGTGAACCAAAAGCCTGAAAAGCAAAATGAGCAGACTGATGCAGAAGATACTTCCGTAAATGAGTTTGTTATATTTGGCCAGCCACTCCGGCAGGTAAATATCAAAATTATTTTTTGCGGAATCGCTGTACTTTTTTGCCCAAACCGTTAAAGGGCAAAACCATTTAAACACCAGCAGGGTAATTACTTCCAAGGCAACCAGTCCCACACCAATCCAAACCCATTTATCAATCTTATTGATGATAACCGCATAGAGCAAATAAAATATCACCACATTAAAAAACAACCAGATGATGGTGTGAAGGGTTTTGATGAGTGTGAGGGGTTTCATATCGCTTTACTTTCAGGGTTGCTTTTATATGTTTTCAGCAAAAACCAGCAGCCGGGCAATCCGCCCAATGTTAAAGCTGCATATAAGGGCATTAACGGGTCCCATTTACCATAAGCTTTATCATAAGCAAGAAAAGCAGTGCCGATGCTTAATACCAATCCGTATGTAAACCCTTTTACCGGCATCATGGTGGCAAGGATATAACCCCATGCTTTGCGTTGCCACAATAAAACAGCTGCGGTGGTGAATGCGGGAATGATAATTGAAAAATCCAAAGCAAACACTACACTTGTGGGATGGCCTGTGGCAATAATTGTTTCGGGTATTTTGCCTGAAGTGATAAACGGAATTATCATACTCAGCTCTGCAATAAACAGCATCAGTGGCATCAGTAATAAATACAAACTGATTGTTTTTACCGGCACCCGTTCTGAAAATTGCTGCGCCAATGGTTCGTTACTTAAATTCCAGAGCAATTTCAGCATTGTAAACCCTGAAAGCGAAAACAGAAAAGTGTAAATCAGAAAGAACAGATTAAAAGCCGCACCCAATAAATAAAACCCCAAATTGTAAAACATATATCCCAGCAATCCAACCCAAATCAACATCCATTTCAACGAACCTCTTTTGCTTTGTATAACAGCAATGATGAGTAATGGCACTGCAACTGCCAATGTAATCATATCATTGGTAAACCAGGCAGCTTTTACAAAAGCATTATCCCTGTACAAATTTTTTAAGCCTAAGCCCCCGAGTGATGCAATAGTTGCCAGTACTGCAATGACTATTGAAAAGATTTGTTCAGTCTTATATAATTGCCTGTTCATTTCTCTAACGATTAAAAAGTAAAAAAAGCAGTTGGAACAAAATAAAAGCAAGCCAGCCGGTAACAATTGATTTGATTGTATTAAAACCATGTACCACTTTTACCGCTAATGGAAATAAAATCAAAAAAGCAATTCCATATAATGAATAAAAAAACCACAATAAGGTGCGCCAAATACCAGGAGAGTTCATATCAATTTCATGCTGACGGGCATCAATTACTCCAATGGCACTGAAAAAACTCATGGGTAAATCATGAAGCAAACTAAAACACATGGCAATACTGATGGCAAGAGCCAGTACGGACAGGGTTTGTTCATAAGTTCCGTTGCTGTGTTGTAATCTGCCCACGATTTGTATAAATGAAGCAGCAGCTACCCAGCACAATAACATACTTGGCGCCAGTAAAAAACGGTTGATGGCATAATAATCATCCTTTTCAATGTTTAGCCAGGGTGTAAGAACTGAAGGAGCTCCGTTAGCAATGGTGAGAAAAATATACATGAGTGTATAACCAGCTATGGGAACCAACATGAATAGAAACCCCAGTTTAAAATATCGGGGGTTTTGCAGCAAACGACTAAATGATTCTTTGGGTTTTGCAAAAGCTTTGAAATAATATTTAAAAAAGCTGTTCATGATTTTCCAGGTTTTCGCTTTCTGATTTCTTCTTTCAGTTTTTGAGGAATATCCCTGCATGCACAGTTTTGTTTATGCTCCAGATGCCATTGAATCCTTTGTTCCAACGTGGTGTTCTTTGGCATGCGGTGATGCAAATGCCACTCTTTATTGAGCTTGTTCATACTACTCTATTTAAGTGAAGAAATATTGTATTCAATTTTCTTGGTCCTGAACTTTCCATATACAAAAGCCGAATCAGGATAATGCCATATAGCTTCACCGTAGCTCATAAGATTCATGCTGTTGATTTCTTTATATTCACTCACAGGTGTTGAGAAGGGCAGCCACAGTTTGCTGTTGGTTTCATAACGGTCATTGCTGATGAAATCAATCAATTGCCCTTGTTGATTGAAATATAAAACAGCGCTTACTTTGATGGTGCCGTTTGCAAGTGTTGCTTTAGCAGTTGTATCATTCATTGGCTCCCATGTAATTCGCTTGTCAGTTAAAAATCCCGGCGCCATCAAACACATGTCGTTGAAAACAGTTACGGTTTCGCCCTTTGCTAAATTTTCATCTTCAATTTTAACCGCATCAATCAAACCAAACAACTTGATATTCATCAATGCTTTTTTATTTTCATAACGGTGATAACCCGGTACGGTGATGCCAAACATAGTAGCTTTCATAAAAAATAAACGGGTAGGTTCATTAAAAAAATTGTATTGTTCTGATGTGCATTTGAACCAGTCTTTTCCTTTGCTACGCATCTCGCCTTCAAATACGACATGCATATTTCCAGGCTTTGGTTTACCGATTACATTGCTGTAACGGAGGTAGCGTTGTACAGGAGTTGGTAAATGTTGCAAATCAGCTTCTGTAAGTAAAGCTGTTGTATTGCTTTTTTGCAAATGTCTTTGAACATCAGCACGGAATGTTTTTTCAAACTGAAGACTTGTAAATGCAAGTACAGCAACAACAAGAATGATCAGATTGGCAATGGTTCCCCATTTGGCATCTTTCCAAACCATTACAATTAAAATTTGTGAAAGAATGACAGCCGGAACAGCCACGTATATCCAATATTCTTTTTTAAGCAAAAACAAAATGGTTGCAGCAATAAACAAAAAGGCAGTAAGCATCCATAAACTTCCTGCATTTTTAGAAATGGGAAGTGTGAGTTGTTTCATATTACCATAACCATAGGCTTTGGCAAAACCCATGAAATGGATGAGCCCGTGCATAAGTATAATAAAAGCGAAAAAATATTTGAGCATAATCAATCATTTTAAGTTTTCAAAAACATTTCTGCAGGGCGGCGCAGTGAAACAGGTTGCGGATAATTTTTTACATAGCCTGTTCGCAAAATAAATTGAACAGGATCGGTAATACCCAATTCAGCATTCACCTGTTTGTTAAATGGTTGTTCTTCCAGAATTTGTGTCATCGGATGGATAGCAATGCCTCGTTCCCTTACTTTAAGAAACAATCGCTGCATAGAACGTCCTGTCTCTAATAGATTTTCTACAGAAGAATCTTTGCTTGTAATAATTATCCATCCTGCAGATGTACTCACCTGCTGTTTCACTTTACTTAATCCCTGCTCCCTGAATTTTTTAGACATTACATTTTTATCATCATAAAAATTGCGGAGAACCCAGCCTGCTAATCCCTCTGCTTCCATGCTTGCTGCAGTTAAGCCATCGTTATGCTGTTTTGCATCTTTACCTGAAAAGCGAATCCAACCGGCTAATTCTTTTTGTGCATCTTCCCTCCATGTTTGTTTGCGGTTGGCTTCAATTGTTTGCTCATTTAACCACAGATGCTGTTTTGAATTGTTGGGTAAATAATACAAAGCGCTTTTGTTCTCATTCAAAAGAAAATTTACATCAGCCGGTTTCAATAGTTCGTTTTGATAGCCTGAACGAACTGTTCTGCGTAATTCAATTTTTTCTTTTTCAAATGGAGAAACACCTGCCTGCTTTTTCAATTTTACATCCATCACTTCTGCATTCTGTGGTGTTTGAGCAAGCAAGGTAAACTCACAGGAATAGCCCATCGTATTTGCAGCATATTCCAGCGTTTGCACAAATGCTCCGATTGATAAAATGGTTTCCCGTTGTGTTGGGTCAACCGCAGGCAGCCATTTTGTTTGATCATTACAAACAATCCAATGGCAGGGCTCAATGTATTTTATTAGCCAGGGTTGTGTGTTATGACCGCTGGGTGCAAGAGAGGCGAGATATAAGATTTTATACTCATCTTCTTTAAGCGGGCTTCCTGAACCCGTATTGATTTGCTGATTCTTTCTTGTGTAAGCAGTTTTATCACTTACCAGGTAACCGGTTGTACCACCTGCAAGCAGCAGTCCGCCGCTCACTTTTATAAATTTTCTGCGGTTCATAAAAAATCAAATAAACTCTTTACGCATCAAAGGAGGGTTGCTTAAAAGACCTGCGTCCATCATCGCCCGTTACCTGCATTTATCATTAATAACTCATCGCTGATGATAGCATCAGATACTGTTAACCCGTTGAAACCATCAGGATTATTTGCCAGCAAGTTGATTTGAAAATGCGAAACTACCGGCAAGAGCGGCACGCATAAATGATAACAGAGAGATAAACTATTGATTAAAATCAACATCTAAAAAGCCGCTGCTTCACTGCAGGTATGACTGCGCCAAAGCAGTTTATACGTACAGCACATTCTGATATTTGCCAACAGTGCACCGGCAGCGGTAATCAGTGCAACAATGAGAAAAACAGTTGTAATACCCAGCCAATCGGCAAGTAAGCCGGCCAGCAATGCACCGGCAACATAACCCATATCTCTCCAGAAACGGAAAATGCTTAAGCCCTTTGAGCGTTGTACAGGTGTGAGGTTTTCAGCTATTACCGTTAAAAAATTAGGATAAACCAACCCCGTACCCAATCCCATCAGCACCATGGAAATAATAATGAAAAAAGAATCAGCAGAAAAAACGGGAATGGCTATTCCGGCTGATTGCATAAGCATTCCGATAGTAATGAGTTGCTTTTTGCAATAATGATCACCCAGCTTTCCAGCAAACAACTGACTGATGCCCCACACAGCCGGGTATATTGCCGCCATTGCGCCAGCCTGTGCAATACTGAACTGCTGCGACAATAACCAAACCGGCAGCAGGCCCCATATTACCCCGTCATTGAGGTTATTAATAAATCCGTTGATGGTGGTACTGCCAAGATTATGATGTTTGTAACTCACCTGTTTCCATAACATGGCAAGATGATGCGTGGTGGTAAGCTGCTGTTCATGATGAACAAATGCAGTTGTATCCTTTACCCATATCCATGAAATAAACAAACCGGCAAATGCAAAAACAATTCCCGGTACAAAAGGATAAAACCCTGCGCCATATTGATGCGCCAGCACTGTTGCAAAATAACCACTGAGTCCCACAGCTATATAACCTGCAAATTCATTAATACCCATTGCAAGCCCACGGTCTTTTGCTCCCACCAAATCAACTTTCATAATAACGGTTGATGACCATGTGAGTCCCTGGTTAATACCCAGTAAAATATTTGCTGCAATTACCCATGCCCAGGAAGGCGCATACATAAGCAGGAACGGAACGGGTATGGCAGCAATCCATCCCGCAAGTAAAACCTGTTTGCGGTTATAGCGCTGGTGAAAGGATCCTGTTAAAAAATTGAAGACGGCTTTTGTGAATCCAAATGCTGCAATAAATGAAAGCAAAGCAATGTTGCTGTTAATATGAAAACGTTCTGCTGCATATTCAGGCATTACAGAACGCTCCAACCCCACCATTGCACCCACAAATGCATTTACGAGTACTAATAAAAGAAACTGGTTAATATTTCGCTGTAAGCCCTGCTGCATTTTACAATTTACTCTTTCCCGAACCAATAATCAATGATTAAGTTAAAATGATGCATATTTACTTTGTTGATCCTATACTTCGGGTTCGTGATCTGACCTGCTGCATTTCCTTTGTAGAGATAAATAACCCTTACTGAGGTTCCCTTTAATGCACCGCTGAATTGATACTGCACATTGGTTAGTAAATGATAGTAAGATGGCATGCCATACTTATTCAGCCTGAAATTTGTTACTGCCGGCAAATCATAATAACCGGCGGCAATGCTTGTTTGCCAGTTTTTCTTTTTGGGCAAATATTGCAGCAGCAGCACATATGCATTTACATTACCCAGGCCTTCGTTTCTTTCCCTGGCCAGAAAAGTATAAAAAGGATCACGGCCCCATTCCCTCGGGAAAAGAAAGCGGCCATCATTTGTAATTCCTGTATAGTTTGCCGTAACAGCAATATCTTTTACACGAATACCTAATTTACTGCTGATAATATTTGCCTGCCATCCGGGCTGCACATAGGCCTTTGATACATCCGCATTGCCGCCATTACCAATTTTGTTTTGATGTGTAAGCTGCAATCCTGCCAATAGTTTTTTATTTGATGTTTTACTCAAGGGCAATTCGGCATCGGCCTGCAGCATGGCCGTATTAAAAATATTTTCAACCAGGTAATTCCAAGCCTGTATTTTAATGTGCTCTTTTTTTTGCCACTGCAAAGAAGCCACTGCAACACCTCTTGAGTACAGGTTGTTTTTAAAAGCAGATGGCGTTCCGTCTTCTTTTACGCCCACAGAATATAAACCAATACTGTTTGCAACGGAATACCAATTCACTGTTGAGCGGGGAGAAAAGCCTTTGAGCCATCCGCCGGTGATCTTTACATTTTTAATTTCATTCAGCTCAAGCCAAACTCCTCTTTCCATTGTTGGCCGCATGCGCCCATCCTGCTGGTTAATAAAAGGCGTGTTGAGGTATTGCTTGCCGTATGTAATATGTGATTTTTTGTAATTGTATTTAATGTACAATTCTTCCAGCCGGTCTAAATCTCTTTTATTTGCGGGGTTTTCAATATCAAACAATGATAACTCGTAGCGGCTGAGTGTATTGGTTTGCGGGTCACGCCTTGTAAAATCAGGTGATGCAATATTGCTGATAAAAAACCCGCTTACAGCGAACTGAAAACCTTTGAGCATTGCACTTTCATAACCAATTCCTGCACCCAAACCCCAGGCACCATAATCACTTAATGCATCTTTGTTGATGGTGGTCATTACAAAACTGCGGGCATGCGCAAAAAATTTTCCTTTTTTGAAAAATTGATTGAGCGAATGAATGGAACTGTCTGCTGCAGTGGTATCGTTCCGTTCTGTACGGTGCTCCTGTGCTGAAATAAAAAAAGGAGCAATCAATAAAATCATCAAAACAAACCTTTTCATACTAATCACCTGCTTTTATATAACTCCACCCTTCCTGCTGTTTGCGGATGATTTCTACAAAAGCAGAAGGCACCACAAAAGCCTGTGGCGCTACCCTTTTAGGATCAATCATTCTTTTTTTGAGAGAGTTGTTGCAAACTGCAAAGAGTACTCCTCTTTGATGGAGCTTTAGAATTTCCTGTTTGTAATACCCTGTATCATTTAGTAACGCATATACTGCATCTCCGTGAAATACAATTTCAATTTTTATTTCGGGTGCTGCATTGAGCACATTGTTTACTTGTCTGTACACTCCGGCTTGTACAGCCGTATCGCCTGTTGGTAATTCCCAAACTGCTTTTAATTGAGCTGATGTGCGACTACTAAGAAAAGAAGTGACAATAAATACCAAAGTGAATGCTAATGATTTCATGTTGATGATGATTTAGATGAATTGATAATCGTATCCTTCCAGTTGTGATAACAAAGTTGAAGGGGCATCTGTGGCAGTTGCTCTTCCATCCATCTTTGGTTCAACCATCGGATGTGCTGCAAGGTACTCTCTCATAATTGTATGAAGGGTGTGCCCCGGTTTTCTGGGGCTCTTTACTTTTTCCATGCGGCACAGTGTATCATCAGGATCGCCTTCCCGTTCACAGGCCAGCATGGTAAACACATCATCGGGCTTTAGTTCTTTATCTTTTACTTTAATCCAATTCACACGTTTACCCGGGTCATTATTCATTGTGAAGTTTATCTGCATTCCCTGGAAACGTACTACCCATCCGCCAAACCGTTTGGCCGGGTCTTTTGCAAATACATTATGCAATTCTTTCTCCATCCAGTCCCATAATTGTCTGCCTGTTACTTCACCCATTTTTACTTCGCTTTCAACAGGAAGCATACTCCATAAATAATCATTGGTAATTTCAGCATAGCCTTTTACTTTATCAGGAATCAGTGGCGGGCAAAAACGAAAACCATTGCTCACCACTATATCCACTTTCGCATCTTTATACTTCCACATCAATGCATCAGTAATTAAATTATCCATGGGATTTTCAATTACATAATATCTTACCAGCGGTGTTTTGGTTGTACCAATTACTTTATTCAGTTCATTCTTGTAAGGCGCTCTTACGCTTTCTACCAGCGCTGCCATTTCAGCGTCGGCTTTATACTTCACCGGGTCAACATCCAGCAAGTAATAATTTTCATCTTTAATTTTTCCATTCTCCACTACTACATCCAAACGTGCAACAAAAGAACCAAAAGCTCCGGGTTCCGTTACTTTGGCAAATTTTCCCTGTATGGGTTTGCGTACACGTTCATGTGTATCGGCACCAAGAATATAATCCACTCCTTTCAGTTCCGGTTTGTTTGAAAGATCTACTTGCTGCGCCAATCCCATATGTGTTACCAGAAACACCATTGCACATTGTTCATACTCTCTCAGAATTTTTACATACTTCGCTACATTAATTTCCGGCTTGGTAAAGGTGATGCCATAACTGTATGCGGGTGATTGACGTTTGGGAGTAAGAGGGTCATTGTACCCAATAAAACCAATCTTTACACCGGCCGCCATCTTAGTCCAGTAAGGCGGAAAGATGAGTTCGTTTTTAAATTCATCAGTTGTATCATGAAACATATTGGCGCAAATTTTGGCGCTGTTGTATCCGCCCAAATCTTTCCACATAGCCTGTTTGCCATAAACTACTTCCCAGTTACCGGGAAGTATCAAATCATAACCGATATTATTCACCAGCGGCACAATTCCTTTTCCTTTAGTTAAAGCAGCAACTCCTCCGCCCTGGAAACAATCACCACCATCAATGATTAATGTATTATTTGGGTTTTGTGCCTTTAATGTTTTAAGCATGGTTTTGAGTACTGCAAAACCGCCACGCTTTTTGTACACTGCTTTTCCGTTTTCAAAAAAGAATTCATCATGTGTGTACAGTTGTGCATGTATATCTGATGTATGCAGAAGCGTAAACACCCCGGCCTTACCATCCGCTACTGCTTTGTTTTTAAAAATTTCATTTTCATGATGCGCATCTCCGCTAACTGCATTGGCCAATGAGGGAGGCATGAGTGCACCCGCTGTGAGCATGGAAGCATTTTTAAAAAACTCTCTTCTTGAATTTTGTACAACAGAAGATGCTTGTTCTTCTTCATTGCAACTGTTACATCTGCAATGAGAAGTATGGATGATGTTATGTGACATGCAATTATTTAAAAAAATTATCTGGATGCAGTTTTCTTTTTCTGTTGTGCTTCTTTAAACTCTTTGATAGGACCAAAAGGACCAAGTTTGTGCTGTTGTTCACTAAACGGATCTGCATAAGGACCAAAAGGATGGTCGGCCGGTTTCTTAGAAATATCAGGCCAGTCCTTACTCAAATCTTTTGACGGGCGTGGTTGTGAATTTACAAAAGCAGCTACATCCCATGCTTCTTCATTACTCAATTGAGGTGTATGATAATCTGCTCCCTGCGGCATATTATTTTTTACATAACCTGCAAAACGTGATAAGCGAAACAAACCTGCTCCTGTGTTATAACTGTGCAGCCCCCATAATGGTGGATACTGGTACATGGTTCCTTCCAGGTCTTTCATTCCCTGCCCATCAGTACCATGGCAGCTTTGGCATTTTTGTGTATAAACAATTTTTCCTTTTTCAGCATCCGCAGCACGGTTCATAAAAGGCAATTCAGCTATACCGCTTCCTTTGGGTTTGGTTCCTTTTTGTAAATCTTTGCCCAGCCATTTGATATAAGCATAAATGGCTTTCATCTCTCTGGAGCTGGAATCAAGCGCCTTTCCATTGAGACTTCTTTCAAAACAATCATTCACTCTTTTGTAAATGGTTTCCGTTGAGCCTGAACGGTCTCTGAATTTTGGATACGTTGTATAAACGGCTCCGTAATTATTTCCCCATGGTTTAGTACCTGCATCTAAATGACAGTTCTGGCAATTCATGCCGTTACTGATTTGCATTACAGAACCGTTCGGTCCAAGATATTTCGACGTATGTGCAATCAATTCATAACCGTAAAAGATTAGCGGGCCATCTTCTCTTGAGTAGTAGGGAATCTGAGTAAACGAAGCTCCTACCCAAACACTGTTGCTGAAAACAGAATCTGCAGACACATCAGCGGTTTTATCACTGCTGCAACTTTCACAAGAGAAAGCAAAAACCACAAGCAATGCTATGATGATTGCTGAATATGTTTTCTTCAGTTTCATATTTGAGTTTTCTTTCCTTTAGTGCGGAAGTTTTGTTCTGAACTTTCCATACACCCATGTTCCTGCAATGGCAGAGAGCAGTGTAACAAGTACAACTGTTGCAGCGGTTCCTATCTGTGCAAATAACGGTCCCGGGCAGGCGCCTGTAACAGCCCATCCCAAACCAAAAATCAAACCACCGTAAATCTGTCCTTTACTGAACTTCTTGGGCTCCAGTTTAATTTCTTCACCTTCAAAAGATTTTACTTTTAATTTTTTGATGAGAAATACACTGATGATACCAATTACCGCTGCTGAGCCAATAACTCCATACATATGAAAGCTCTGCAGCCGGAACATTTCCTGGATACGAAACCAGGAAACAACTTCTGACTTTACGAGAATGATTCCGAACCCAATGCCTGCAACTAAATATTTCCAGTTGCTCCATAAAGGACGGTTGAGTTCACTTTGATTCACACAGATTGCATTTTGAGAACGTACTTCAAAATCTGTATTGATATTTTGAATTGTATCTTTTACTTGTGTTGACATGATTTGCTGATTAGAGTTTCAAAATGTAAGGAAGAATTAAATTGGCCATAATAAAGCCGCCGGCCATGAAAGAAATGGTAGCTACTAATGAAGGCCATTGCAAATTGCTCAACCCCATAATAGCATGACCACTGGTACAACCGCCTGCATAACGGGTTCCAAAGCCCACCAGAAAACCACCGCCAATCATCATTACAATACCTCTTGCAGTAAATAATTGTGGCCAGCTGAAAACATCTGTTGGCACCAATGATTCAAAATTGGTAATACCGTATTGCTGTAATTCTGTTGCCAACCTTTCATCAACAACCACGGGAGCGGGAGCGCTTAAGAACAATGCAACCGCCACACCGCCCAGTAATACACCTGCCACAAAAAACAAATTCCATACTTCCTTTTTCCAGTCGTAAGAGAAGAACGGAATTTTTGCAGGTAAACAGGCAGCACAAACATGACGGAGTGAAGAAGAAATACCAAACGATTTATTTCCCAACAGTAAGAATAATGGTACTGTTAAACCAATAAGCGGACCGGCCACATACCAGGGCCATGGTTGCTTAATCCATTCTATAAAGTTCATAATGATGCGTTTTAACTTCTGTTTGTTTAAAAAAACTATTTATGATTCATCTTTTGATAAGCCTGTTTCTTTTTTTGATGACTTGAACGTACTGTTCAGCAATCCACCCATTGTTGCGCCATACAACATACTTCGCCATGGACTGGATGTAATCATACAGGTTCCATCACATCCCCAGAAATGATAATAGATATATCCTGCAACAGCACCCAGCAAAATGCCGGGTACATACCATTTCCAGTCTTTTAAAATTTTGTTCATTTTATTTCTTCGAATTTTATTTCTTCAGCGTTTGATGCATTCGTTTGTCTGTATGGTTGGCTGCAGCTAAGTCCCGGGCAACCCATATTAAAGATACCCTGTATCAGCAACAACACACCCATCGCTCCTAAAATTGTACTGTATGAAACAATACCCTGGTACAATGCCACAGCGCCTGCAACCAAACGAATCCATCGTATCCGGTTAAAAGTTGTGAGCATGTTATTAATTTAAACGATTGCTCAGCGAAACCCATGAACCGCCATTGTACGCTTCAATACCGTTTTGTTTTAAAATAGAAGCAGCCCTTGCACTCCGCATTCCACTGGCACAACAGGTAATCACCGGTTTGCCTTTTTGTTTTAATTCATTTGTTTTGCTGCTGATACTATCTACAGGTATATTAATGGCATTCTTTATATGACCGCCTTTAAACTCACCGCTTGTACGCACATCAACAATCAATGCGCCCTGTTTTGCAAGCGCTTTGTAATCAGTACCCGGACCCAATAATTTTTTTAAGAAACCAAACATTTTCAGTTGAGATTTTTTTGAGTTAACAATAATAAGTTTTCCAAAGCGCCACCATTATACACTTCCTCGAAACCTGCTTCTTTCAGCAGCATAACAGCGCTGGCGCTTCTGGCGCCGGAGCGGCAGTATAAAACGATGGGCTGATGTAATTCTTTTAATTCATCTGTAACATCCAGCAATGTGTCTAAGGGAATATTTTGTGCGCCGGGAAAATGACCGGATTGAAATTCCTGGGCAGAACGCACATCAACAAACTTTGTTTGTGCATCCTGTAAAACATCTTGTAAATTTTTCATTGTTTTTTGTTTTGGAGAACTCCTTTCCACGCAAGAATACCGCCCTCCATGTTATAAATATGTTTGAATTGACTGCCGGCTAATAGTTCAGAAGCTTTCATGCTTCTTTTACCGCTTCGGCAGTACACCACGTATTGCTTTCGTTTGTTGAGCGTTTGAATTTGCTGTACAAAGTTGGCCGAATCCAGCACATCTATGTTTACTGCTTTTGGCAAATGACCTTCTGCAAATTCTTCCTTAGTACGTACATCCAGCACCACGGTTCGTTTCTTTTTCATTTTTACTGCTGCTTCTTCAGGAGTAACGGTAACGAATTGTGCGTTTGCAGATTGAAAGTTTGCAAAAAGTAAAAAGAGTATAAAAATTAAATACTTCATGTGATGCTTTTTTGTTTTTGATATTTGCCACATAGTATAATCATTAAAAATTATCATCTGGTTGGAGTTAAGTTGGGCTGCTAATTTTTAATGATTATTTCATACGCTTTGAAATAAAGGGGGCGGGTTAGGCCCCCATGTCATCAATCACCATCATAACGCATCATCAAACCTTATAAAAGTGTAGAAGGACATACATAATCCGTTACCGGAAGTTTGTTGCTTTCTCTGATTGCTTTAAAGCCGCCACGCACATCAATCAGTTTATCATAACCACGAGCTTTTAATATAGAAGCAAATATCATGGAACGGTATCCACCGGCACAATGCACATAATATGTCTTGTCCTTGTTGAGTTTGAGCATACTGCCGTTTACAAAATCAAGCGGTGCACAAATTGCATTTTCTACATGTTCACTTTTGTATTCACTTTCTTTACGTACATCCACAATTTCCGCTAATGGTTCCTGTTCAACAATCAATGCTAATTCATCTGCTGATACACGTTTGATGGTATCAATTTCTTTGCCTGCATTTTTCCATGCATTGAAACCACCCTTCAAATAACCCAGCGAATAATCATACCCCACACGGGCCAATCTTGTTACCACTTCTTCTTCACGACCTTCATCGGTTACCAATAAAATTTCCTGTTGTACATCAGGAATCATAGCGCCCACCCATGGTGCAAAGCTTCCGTCAATTCCAATGTTGATGGAGTTGGGAACAAATCCTTTGGCAAATGTTTCCGCATCTCTGGTATCAAGAATTAATGCGCCTGTTTCATTGGCTGCTGTTTCAAATGCTTCGGGACTCAATGCCTGTGTACCACGCCTGATAACTTCTTCAATACTATCATAGCCATGAATATTCATCATTACATTCAATGGAAAATATTGTGGTGGCGCAACCAACCCTGTAGTAACTTCTTTAATAAATTCTTCTTTGGTCATGTTGGCACGTAATGCATAGTTCACTGCTTTTTGATGACCCAATGTATCAGAAGTTTCTTTACTCATGTTCTTGCCGCAGGCGCTGCCGGCGCCATGTGCAGGATATACAATAATATCATCTGCCAGTGGCATGATTTTGTTACGCAACGAATCAAACAAATAACCCGCCAGTTTATCCTGTGTTAAATCGCCAACAATCTTTTGTGCCAGGTCAGGACGGCCTACATCACCAATAAATAATGTATCCCCGGTGAAGATGGCAACTTCTTTTCCTGCTTCATCTTTCAATAAATAACAAGTGGACTCCATCGTATGACCCGGAGTATGCAATACTTTGAATGTGAGTTTGCCTACTTTGATTTCTTCACCATCAGTAGCGGCATGAAAATCAAAGTCGGGTTTTGCATTGGGACCGTACACAATCTTTGCACCTGTTTGCTTCGCCAAATCAATATGACCGCTTACAAAATCTGCATGAAAATGGGTTTCAAACACGTACTTAATCTTTGCATTGTTTCGCTCTGCCTTTTCAATATAAGGTTTCACTTCACGCAAAGGGTCAACCACCACTGCTTCGCCTTCGCTTTCAATATAATAAGCACCTTGTGCTAAGCAACCGGTATAAATCTGTTCAATCTTCATTTGTTTTTGATTTTATATAACAAAAATGCGGTTTCAATTGGCCGTTTACTATGACTTTTGTCACAATGCCCGGCCGGCTGCCGCTCTTAATAATTTGAAGTTAAGAATAAAAAAGAGGCCCGTAACAGACCTCCTTTTCTCCATCTTATCTGAACCTTTACAACATAGTAGTAGGCGCCACATAATCGGTAATACTGAATTTGCCGCTTTCTTTGAGCGCTTTAAACCCGCCACGCACATCTATGATTTTATCATACCCTCTGGCACGCAGTGCAGAAGCAAATATCATGGAGCGGTAACCACCGGCGCAATGCACATAGGTGGTTTTATTCTTATCAATCTTTAGCATGCTGTTGTTGATGTAATCCAGCGGAGCATTTTCTGCCTGGAGAATATGTTCACTGTCGTATTCACTTTTACGGCGAACATCAACAATAACGGTGTCTTTCTTTTGTTGCATCAGTTCTGCCAGTTCATCGGCTGATATACGCTGAATACTATCCACTTCTTTTCCTGCATTTTTCCAGGCATCAAATCCTCCCGTTAAATAACCGATGGAATAATCATAGCCCACACGTGCCAACCTGGTTACCACTTCTTCTTCCATACCGGGTTCTATCACCAGCAGTAATTGTTGTTTTACATCGGGAATCATCGTGCCCACCCATGGTGCAAATGTTCCGTCAATACCAATGTTGATGGAGTTGGGAATAAACCCTTTGGCAAAGGTTTCTGCATCTCTTGTATCTAATACTAAAGCGCCTGTTTCATTGGCGGCTGCTTCAAATGCTTCAGGTGATAATGCCTGTGTACCACGTTTAATCACTTCATCAATACTGTCATACCCCTTAATGTTCATCAACACATTCAATGGAAAATAAGCAGGCGGCGCTGTTAATCCTTCAAGCAATTGTTTCTTAAATGTTTCTTTGCTGAGTTGGGGATTTAATGCATAATTGGTTGCTTTTTGATGACCCAATGTATCGGTTGTTTCCTTGCTCATGTTTTTACCGCAGGCGCTACCGGCGCCATGTGCAGGATATACAATGATGTCATCAGCCAAAGGCATAATTTTATTGCGGAGTGAATCGTATAAATGTTCAGCTAAAATATCCTGTGTTAATTCGGCAATTACTTTTTGTGCAAGGTCGGGTCGGCCCACATCTCCAATAAACAAGGTATCGCCGCTGAAGAGTCCAGCGTCTTTTCCGTTTTCATCTCTCAGCAAAAAACAACTGCTTTCCATGGTATGACCGGGTGTATGCAATACTTTAAAACGTACGCTGCCCACTTTAATGATTTCACCATCTGTTGCTACATGCGCATCAAAGCCGGGCCTGGCTGTTGGACCAAACACGATCGCTGCACCTGTTTCTTTGGCCAAATCAAGATGACCACTTACAAAATCAGCATGAAAATGTGTTTCAAACACATATTTTATTTTGGCGCCGCTGCGTTGTGCACGCTCTATATAAGGTTTTATTTCACGCAATGGGTCAATCACCACAGCTTCACCTTTGCTCTCAATGTAATAAGCGCCCTGTGCTAAACAACCGGTATAAATTTGTTCAATCTTCATGACAATCTGTTTTAATTATTAATGATGTTTTGTAATTGCTTAACCAATTCACGTGCAGGAACCACACCCGCCTGACGCCATTTTATTTCGCCGTTTTTAAAAATGAGTAATGCGGGGATGCCGCTTACATGATAGGCTTGCGCAGTGGCAGGATTGTTGTCAACATTTATTTTGATGATGGTGGCGCTGTCTCCCACTTTTTGTTTCACTTCTTCCAGTATGGGTTTCATCATGCGGCAGGGGCCGCACCAGTCGGCATAAAAGTCAACCAGTACCGGTTTGTTGCCATTGATGATATCGGAAAATGTTTGGGCCATTACTTTTATTTCGCACAAAAATGAATTGTTTTTAAAATGAAAACTATGACTTTGGTCACCAACAGCTCAGAAACTTATTACAGGAAAAGTTCTTTAATAATAATGTAAACACCCATCACCAAAACAAACCAGCCAAATCCTTTTTTGAGTTTGTCGCCGCTTATTTTATGACTGAGTTTGTTACCAATAAAAATACCTCCAATGGCCAAAGCAGTTACAATAAAGAGTAATTTCCAATCAATGGTTTGATGCCCCACATCGCCCAAAAATCCAATCAATGATTTGGCGGCAATAATGAGTAAAGAAGTTCCAACGGCCTGCTTCATAGGCAGTTTACCCAACAGAACAAGTGCAGGAATAATGAGAAAACCTCCGCCGGCTCCTACCAAACCGGTTAAAATACCAACTACTGCCCCTTCAAGCAGAATGAGCGGATAATTGAATTTCTGTTTTTCAGTCGTTACATCGTTTTCTTTTTGATTTCCTTTAATCATACTGTAAGAAGCAACTACCATAAGTAGTGCAAACAACAGCATGAGTAAAATGGGTTTGGTTACAGTAAATGTTCCGATGGTAAAAACCTGGTTCGGAATGGCAGGAACAATAAACTTTCGGGTAGCATATACAGCGGCAATGGCAGGAGCGCCAAAAATCAGCGCTGTTTTCATGTTGAGCAAGCCCTGCCTGTACTTAGGAACAGATCCTACTAAGGAAGTGGCGCCCACAATAAATAAAGAGTAGGCTGTTGCCAGTACGGGTTCAACTCCAAACAAATACACGAGTACGGGCACAGTGAGAATGGAACCACCACCACCAATTAAGCCCAATGAAATACCAATAACTATTGATGCAAGATATCCTGCTATTTCCATGCTGCAAAGATGGGTGATTGGAAGATAGAGTTTTGTGATGTTCATCACATAATCAAAGCCTGATAATTTGAATGGCGTTCCGATGCAGTTGCACTTTGCCCCGCTGCTCCATTTTTTTCAGCAGCCTTGAAATTACTTCACGGGAGGAGTTGAGTTCATCTGCAATTTGCTGGTGGCTGATTTCAATGGTGGAAGATGCTGTTGCTTCCTGTGCACGTTTGAGATAAAACTCCAAACGCTCATCCATACTGCGGAAAGCAACATTATCAAGTGTGAGCAACAATTCATCAAAACGGGAACGGTATGTTTCAATTACAAACTGATACCAGCTTTTGTACTTGCTCATCCATTCGCTCATAGTTTCTATGGGTATCATCAGGATTTCTGTTTCAGTAACCGTTACAGCGCCGATGGGGCTTGCTTCATGCCGGGCCGCACATACCATTGAAAGTGCGCAGGCTTCGCCGGGTTTGAGATAGTACATGAGAATTTCATTGCCTTCATCATCAGTACGAAAAACTTTTACCAGCCCGTTTAAGATGAGCATGATACTGCGGATGAATTGACCCTTGCGCATGAGTACTTCATTGGGTGCAAGAAATTTATGTTCGCCGTTTGTTTCAATTTCATTAACCAGTGCAGTTTCAAACAGCGGATAGGCACTATGCAAATTGTTGCTCATGTGTTGCAAAGGTGCTGTTTATTTTGGAATGCTGAAACGATAAAACCTCCGGGGTTTATAAGGCGGTCCTTAAAAACAAAGGCTTTCATTCAAAACCCCGGAGGTTTATACCAATACACAACTTATTTTTGAACCCGATGTCGCTGCTCAATTTTTACCAGGAAGAATTAGTGGAAGCCGGTTGCGATGAAGCCGGACGTGGTTGCTATGCCGGGCCCGTGTTTGCAGCAGCAGTTATTTTACCGAACGATTTTTATCATCCATTGTTGAATGACAGTAAGCAGGTGAAAGAAACGCATCGAAATGAATTACGATTGGTGATAGAAGAACAGGCGCTTGCTTATGCAGTTGCGCAGGTGGATGTGGAAGAAATTGACCGGATTAATATTCTCAAAGCATCTTTTACAGCCATGCACCGTGCTGTGGATGCATTGCAAACAAAGCCGCAGTTATTGCTGATTGATGGCAACCGTTTCATCAAATACAAACGCACACCGCACAAAACTTTTGTAAAAGGTGATGGACGATTTGCATCCATTGCCGCCGCCAGCATTTTAGCTAAAACCTGCAGGGATGAATACATGATGCAGTTACATGATTTATTTCCGCAGTATAACTGGAAACAAAACAAAGGTTATGGTACAGAAGAACACAGGAAAGCCATTGAGCAGTTTGGATTGTGTGAGCATCACCGGAAGAGTTTTGATATAAAGCCGCAACACAATCTATTGTTTTAAGTTGCACACAGTTACCACCTCATTTTTTGAAACCCGGTACATTTCCGTTATTTTCGTACAGCTTCCAAAAACATTAACTCAAATAGCAAATGAAACACAACGTTCTTTTTTCTTTAACTGCACTTCTTTCGTTTTTATTTCTTGCGGGATGTTTAACCAATCAAAAATTAGATGCGTATGTGGCAGAGCAGTATGGCAACCGGCTTCCCGTGCCGAATAAAAAAAATGCACAGAACCTTATTGTAAATTCACAACTGTCAAAAACAAGCAATGCGATTTCTGTTACCACCAAAAAAACAAGTAATGTGCTGCCGTTAATTATTTACTGGCATTATGAATTCCGGCGCACCTGCCATTTAAACCCTGAAATACCTGTTACCAATTTTATTAATGCACTCAACAATGCTTCCGCCAAACCCCTGCAGCAAAAACTGGAAGGAAGAAAACTGGAATTGACTATTGAACAGGCGCCTGTTGATTTTTCACATACAGAGAAGGGCAATACCATCATTCTTGCAAGCTGGTACAAATTATACATAGAACCCGATTTTAAAGATCTTATTGTTTCTTACAAACTAACTAATGCCGGCAGTACACAGAAAGCAGGAACCATCCGTGTGAATAATCCCATGCGTAACCGGGGTTTACGTTTGTTTCAAACATGGAGATCTGCTATATCAGAATATATTACAGAATATAACCTGGCTATGAATACAATGACAAAGAGTTTTGTAAATGAGTTGATGAAGGAGATGTGATGGGAATGAATGGCGAAAACGGCAATCATCATCAGCGGCGAGTCCTGCCGCCCAACACACAAAACCCATGGCAGAAACCTTGCCTTAGAATATTTTTTGAGCATTTTATCTGCATTCAACAATTATTAATTTCACCCGGCAGAGAAAAAGAGCATTTTACTACAGTCTTATTTTTTAAATCGCTTCTGTATAACTCCTTCCCACTTTTTGTATAGTACCATCGGCTAGTGATACATGGTATCCATTATTATCCCTGAATACTTCTTTGATCATGCCCGGGTTAACTATTGCCGAGCGATGAATACGGATAAAAAATGCAGGATTTAATTTTTGCTCCGGTGTATTCATACTGTAACTGCTAAGGTAAATTTTTTACGATGCGTAAATTCGGGTATAATCACCATCGGCTTCAGTACGGCTGATTTCGGTCACCGCAATCGCTATCATATGGCTGCCGTTCTCCACCAATACTTTTTCGGGGTAAGCCATATAACCGGCCTGTAAATGATTGCTCAGGTTCCTGATGTGTTCCAGGCTTTTCGGGTTTGCAATTAATATTTTATTTACCGCCCGGGCAAACCGTTCCTTGGTGTATGGTTTCAGCAAGTAATCAATGGCAGTATTATCAAAAGCTTTCAGGGCATATGTATCAAAGGCAGTAGAAAAAATAACTTGCGGCACATGTATTATTTTTTGCAGCACCTGGAAACCATTTAATCCCGGCATTTGAATATCAAGAAAAATCAAATCCGGTTCAAGGGCATCAATGGCGGCGACAGCTTCAGGACCATTGCCGCACTCTTTTATTACTTGCAGTTGCGGATAATCAGCAATATATTGTTGTATCAACAACCTTGCATCATCTTCATCATCACAAATAATTACTTTCCTTTTATCAGCCATTGTTTAGTGGTATGTTAAATGAAAATTGCAAACCGGACGGATTATTTTTACTAACCGTTATCCTCCCCCTTCCCGGCAACGTCTCCCAATTGTTGCTGCTTAATTTTAGTACAAAGCTGATGGAAACGTTGCCGGAAAAGAAGGGCTAAGGAACCGCTGATAAAAAGAATGGCCCGGCGGTTTCCTCCCTGCCTCGGAAAGACAACACTGCTAAGCCATGAAACTGCAATTAAGCTTTGGTGCAAAGCCAAATAAAGCTGTAATCCCGAAGAACGGGGAACTGCCCGATTATACCAAAGCAATACACCTATCCAAATTCATAAAAAAGTAAAACAGCCGTCATTCTCTTTTCTTCATTCCTTCCGAACTTTGTATTCTAAACAAACACACTATGTGGAAATTGATTTCTCTTGCGGGAGCAGTTGTGTTAGCAGCAATCGCCAATAAACTTTTTGACAGGTGGATGAATGTGCCCCGTATAGATTTTAATCAATTGTACGATGGAACCATGCTATAATTCATTTACCTGAGCAACCAATACGCCATCATACTCATTACATAAGCCAGCCCCGTCATATACAGAAGTTGGATAATGGGCCATTTCCATCCCTGTGTTTCTCTTCTTACCACTGCCAGCGTACTCATACATTGCATGGCCAGCAAATAAAACAGCATGAGGCTCACGCCTGTGGCCAGTGTATAAACTTTTGAACCATCAGGGTTGGTGGCCGCTTCCATTTTATGACGAAGGGTTTGTTTATCAGCTTCCCCGCCTTCTACTGAATACAAAGTGGCCATGGTGCCCACAAATACTTCCCGTGCAGCAAAAGAAGTAATGAGTGCAATACCAATCTTCCAGTCAAACCCCAGCGGTTGAATTACAGGTTCAATATATTTCCCCATCACTCCCGCATAGGAATTTTGCAGCAGCATGGATTGTTTTTCTTTTTCAAGCACGGCAGCGCTGGATGGGTTTTGCTGTTTGAGCGTTTCATACTTTACGTTGGTTTCACGCATAATGTCTTTGGGTCCGTAAGAACTCAGTACCCATAATAACAAACTGATGACCATGATCACCTTGCCGGCATTAAACACAAACACTTTTGCTTTTTCAATCATGGTATAAAGCACATTCTTCCAGCGGGGGCTGCGGTAAATAGGCAGTTCCAGTATAAAAAAGCTTTTGTCTTTTATTTTAATTAACCGCTTGGCAATCCAGGCAACCACCAGGGCCATCACCACCCCAAACAAATACAAACCCATCATGACCAAACCCTGCAAGCTCAAAAAGCCGAGAGAATATTTTTGCGGAACCACCAGGGCAATCAATATGGTATAAACAGGTAGCCTTGCACTGCAGCTCATGAGGGGCGTAATTAATATAGTAAGCAGGCGCTCTTTGCGGTTTTCAATATTCCGCACACTCATAATGGCGGGCACTGCACAGGCAAAGGCGCTGATCATGGGCATTACGCTTTTTCCGTTGAGCCCCGCTTTACGCATGAGTTTATCTGTAAGAAAACTGATGCGTGCCATATAACCTGTTTCTTCAAGAATGGTAATGAGCCCGAACAAAATCATGATCTGCGGAACAAACACAAGGATGCCGCTTAAACCCGGCAGCACACCATTCAAAAACAAATCAGTAAACCAGCCGGCCGGCAACACCGTTTGAAACCATGTTTGTATCTGTACAAAAACTGTTTCAATTAAATCCATCGGGTATTGTGCTATCCAGAAAATACTCTGGAACAATAAAAACAAAACACTCAGCAGTATAATATAACCCCAGTGTTGATGCAGTAATACTTTATCAATCTGCTCCGCATATAACTGTTTTTCTTTCTGGGTGCGCTCTGCCACGCTGTTTTGCATTACCTGGCGGATGCGCTGGTACCGCTGTACAATTTCAGTACCCTGCACAGCAGTGGGTTGAAAGTTATTGGTGATTTCAGTTTGCTCAATTTTTTCCTGCAATGAATGATTGAGTGCAAAGGATTCATGATTGATGAGATAATGAAGTGATGCATAATCACTCAAACCCGGCAGCAGTTCTTTAACCGTTGCAATGGCAGCGGGCGCTAATTGTTTATTATCAATAAAATCAAATGCCGGCGGGCGATAGGTTTGTGAAACTGTTTCATAAATCCGTTTTTTCAACAACTCAAACCCTTTGTTCCTGCGTGCATTTACGGGTACAATGGGCACGCCCAGCTCCCGTTCCAGCGCCAGCACATCAATACGTATTTCTTTTTGGCGGGCAATATCCATCATGGTAAGCGCTATCACCACCGGAATTTTTAAATCAATCAACTGCGAAGCAAACAATAAATTCCGTTTGAGGTTGCTGGCATCCACAGCCACTACCACAGCGTCAGGCTGTATTTCAGTATCCTGGTTTATGAGTACTTTGTAGGCTACCCATTCATCAGTTCGGCGGGGGTAGAGGCTGTAAGAACCGGGCAGGTCAATCACTTCGGCTTTTATGTTGTTGTTCAGTTGTGCAAAGCCGGAATGTTTATCCACTGTAACACCGGGAAAATTACCCACCTTCTGGTTAAGCCCTGTTAATGAGTTAAACAGCGAAGATTTCCCGCTGTTGGGGTTACCGGCCAGTGCTATTTGTATGGGCTTGCTCATGAAGTGTGCAAAGGTAACTGCAAATTAACGCTAAGGTTTACGAAGATGGAAATAACGCTTAGCCCGTAATAAGCAGATGAATTAAATAATTTGTCAAATTCTGATTTTTTAGCGGAGCTGATTTTGAGGAACTATACCTTTGTGATCTTTCCATAATCAACCAATTGATGAAACAAGCAACCATTTTTCTTTTCGCTGTTACCAGTTTTGTTTTTTCGTATGCTCAAAAACTAAACAAAAGCGACAAGCTTACACTTACCAACCTCCGAACACATATCATGTTCCTGGCCGATGATAAACTGGAGGGCCGCCGCACCGGAACAAAAGGGGAAGAGATGGCTTATCAGTACATCAGCAACTATTTTGAAAAATGCGGACTGGAACCCAAAGGCTCCGGTGGATGGCTGCAGCCTTTTGAAGTAAATGAAGGGAAACAAATCCTTTCATCCACCTTATTAATTCTGGATGGCGAAAACTTTAAACTCAATAAAGATTTTTTTCCGTTGGCCTGGAGCAGTAACGGAAGCGTGGAAGCGGTAGCATCTCCCGGGCTTTCAGAAACAGGAAGCCCCTGGTTCTGGGATTTAAAGGATGTGCTGGAACAAAATCAGAACAACCCGCACTTTGATATTACAACAGCGCTGCATGAAAAAGAAAAAACAGCTATCCAAAAAGGCGCCACTGCTTTATTTATTTATAACAGCAGCGCCATCAAAGATAATATTGCTTATGAAGAAAAAGACCGCTCTGCTGTTTCAAAAATTCCTGTGGTGTATTTCAACAAATCAGTATCCGATAAACTGGTAAAAGACCTTTCACATACATGGGATATTAAATTAAAAACAGAACAGGGCGATAAAATAAGGAAGGGAAATAATGTGGTGGCATATATTAATAACAATGCATCTTCCACCATTATCCTGGGCGCCCATTTTGATCATTTGGGATATGGTGAAGATCATAACTCCCGGTACACCGGTGAACAACCTGCCATTCATAACGGAGCAGATGATAATGCCAGCGGCTCAGCAGCGTTAATGGAACTGGCACGTATTTTAAAAAACAACGGAAGTAAAAAAACCAATTATTTATTTATTGCATTTAGTGGCGAGGAATTGGGACTGTATGGTTCCAAATATTTTACAGATCATCCCACTATTTCACTCACGGATGTGAATTACATGATCAATATGGATATGGTGGGCAGGCTTAATGATTCATCCAAAGCCATTACGATTGGAGGTGTGGGCACTTCACCTGCATGGGGCTCTTTACTGAATGGTGAAAAGAAAATGCCGTTTACGATTAAGATTGACAGCAGCGGTACAGGCCCCAGCGATCATACTTCTTTTTACAGAAAGGATATTCCTGTTTTATTTTTCTTTACCGGTTTGCACACTGATTACCACAAACCCACAGATGATTTTGATAAGATTAACTACAACGGCGAACTGGTGGTGGTGAATTATATTACCCAACTCATTAGCCGCACAGAAGCACAAAACAAACTGGCTTTTACCAAAACAAGGGAACAGCAAACCAGCACCTCTGCCCGCTTTACCGTGAGCATGGGAATTATGCCCGACTATACGTACAGCGGCGCCGGTGTGCGTGCAGATGGTGTGAGTGAAGGAAGGGCGGCTCAAAAAGCTGGAATAAAAGCCGGGGATGTAATTGTGCAACTGGGAGATTTTTCAGTACGCTCTGTTGAAAGTTACATGCAGGCACTGAGCAAGTTTAAAAAAGGCGATGCCGCCAAAGTAAAAGTGAAACGGGGAAAAGACGAGATGGTGTTTGATGTTGTGTTTTAAAATTGTAGTTTTAGTATATGAATAATACATTTATCGTTCGTGTAAAAAAGAAAAACAAAGTTTCATTTACTGAAACACTTTTAAAATCTTTTGATTTTTTAGAAGTAGAAAAAGGAAAACCTAAAACTGCAAAAGGAAAAACAATCTCTGAAAAGAAAGAAGCAGAATTGGTAAATGCATTTAAAGAAGTTAAGCTCCACATGGAAGGTAAAAAGAAACTAAAAACAGCCTCTGAGTTTCTTAAAGAATTATAGTAAAATGAAGGGATTTACTGTTATACCAACGTCCAACTTTGAAAAAGACGCAAAAACACTTTTAAAAAAATATCCATCCTTCAAACAGGAAATGGAGGGTTTATTTAACTCATTGGCAACTGAACCGGGACAAGGTATCCCTTTAGGGAAAGATTGTTATAAAATCAGGCTTTCAATTACATCAAAAGGAAAAGGAAAGAGCGGCGGGGCAAGAATTATAACTTGTGTAAAAATTATACAACAAACAGTTTACTTACTCAGCATTTTTGATAAATCTGAGCAGGATAATATTTCAAGAGCGAAACTATTATCAATTCTGCAAAAAGCAGGGCTGGAATAACAAACATGAAACTCAAAGTTGATAACGAATTACTGGTGGAAGAGTTTTTTGAAGACACCCATCTGCTGGGCATTATGGCGCCGGTGGAGAGCCATCATTTTGTGTGGCAGGTAAATCAAACACTGGGTTTTGATTTTCGTATCAACAACGAACTGGAAATTCAGCTCAATAAAAAAAGCAGGACCTATTTTTTTAAAGTGTATGAGTTTATTGAACCGCACAGGAGCATTACCCACTATCTCTACAAAAATCATTTTGACGGCGAATATTTATTACCTGAATTTAAACACCTGGATTTTTTGTGGCTGATTAAAGGCGAAGCGCCATCAGCAGAAGAAACCAGGGAATTGCAGAAGGGGCTGCAGAGCATTAACCATGTGCAACTGGTGGTGGAACTCACCAATGAAAAAATTAAGAACAAGCAACACCTGATTTTATAAAACAGAATATGGCTGCTGATCAAAATGATCAGAATTTTTTTCACCTTTTCAAACTATTTTTTTTATGTGGGCCGAAACCAATAATCAACTCTATAAAAAATTTGAATTCAAAAACTTTTCAGAAGCATTTGCATTTATGACCCGTGTGGCTATTGAAGCTGAAAAAGCCAATCATCACCCGCTGTGGAGCAACGTTTGGAACAAAGTGGAGATTTGGTTAAGCACGCATGATGCGGGCAATATTGTTACGGAAAAAGATAAAAAGCTTGCCGATGCCATCGACAAGCTTTTGTAAAATACGTTTGACAACCTGTATTAAGAAAAATGATTTTCTTATTTGATAAAAGTAAACCACTGCTGAAACTGTGCACCTAAAACAGGAATTGGTTTTTCTTCGCCATTGAGAGCAGCAATTAAACCAAGCAGCCACAAAACAAAGATGCCAATAGAAATTATCAGATTGATAAAATACCAGCCCGGAATACCACTAAACATCAGAAACCAGTTGAGAACCCAAAGTGCAGTACTGAGCACCAGCAATCCAAATGATTGTCTTAAATGAAATGTAACCAATGAAGGTTTGGGATTCATGTTATTGCTGGTAACCAATGAAATAATCCAGCCGATCCACCAGAGATAACTTACCCAGGAAGTTGTTTTAGCATCCATAATAATTGTTTTTAAAAGTGAAGGAACAACACTAATATACTCAGAAGCATTTGTTTTTACAACATTCAGGGCAAAACCTTAATAATTTTTTCTTCTTGCGGTACCAACCGTCCTATCACTTCCAGGCCGGGAATGATGGCAAGTACTTCGTTAACGGAACCAGGCTCCACTGCAATGAGCAACCCGCCATTTGTTTGAGGATCGGGCAGAAGGCTGAATGCTTCCATCACATTTACGCCGGTTTCAAATGCCACTTTACTGCTGTAACTGTTCCAGTTGCGGTAAGTGGCATCCGGAACAATGCGTTGTGCCAAATAGGTTTTTGCGGCTTCAATTACAGGAATTTTACCGTAATACAACTCTGCACTCAAACCACTTCCTTCAGCCATTTCAATTAAATGCCCCAGCAAACCAAAACCGGTAACATCAGTCATGGCAGAGACTGCATTTAGTTTTCCAAGGGCCGCACCCTGCTGATTGAGCACACGCATATAAGAAACGGCAATTCCTTTATGCTGATCTTCCAGCGCTTTTCTTTTTTCTGCGGTGGACAAGATGCCCACACCAATGGGTTTGGTTAACAGTAATACATCACCATTCCTTGCTGTATTATTTTTTTTGAGATGATGGTTTTGAATCAAACCATTCACGGCCAAACCAAATAGGGGTTCAGGAGAATCAATGCTGTGCCCGCCTGCCAGTGGAATACGGGCTTCATTACAAATACTTCTTGCACCTTCCAGCACCTGCTGTGCCAGCGATGCAGGGAGTTTATCAATGGGCCAGCCAAGAATAGCAAGCGCCAGCAATGGATCTCCGCCCATGGCATATACATCGCTGATGGCATTGGCGGCCGCTATTCTTCCAAAATCATAAGCATCATCAACAATGGGCGTGAAAAAATCAGTTGTGGAAATTAAAGAGCTACCGTTTCCCAAATCATATACAGCCGCATCATCTTTACTGCTGTTGTCTGCAAGTAAATGCGGAAATGTATTGTCCGGCGCTGATGATTGTAAAATCTCTTCCAGTACAGCAGGTGAAATTTTACAGCCACAACCGGCGCCATGAGAAAATTGTGTAAGAAAGATTTTATCTGCTGTCATTATTTATGGATGAATGAATTACAAAGATGCATCATTCATCAGTTACGGCATCTCCCTTTTTAAAAGCACCACCGCACTTTTATTTAATGTGGAAGTAAAAAATACCTGGTATCGTTTGTCACCGCTGTACACCACCAGCAATCCTGTATTCGGGGGAATGGCCCCAAGATTTTCAGCAAACAATGTAAGCTGTACGGTTTCTCCCGGTTTAAAATAAATGGTTTTTTTGTAAGCGCCGGCTTTTAAACCAACATTCTGAATAATTTTTTCATTGTTTAAAAACACACTCACCGTATCGCCATCAATTTCACCATTATCATAAAGCGAAAGTGTAACACTGTCCTCAAACACATTTAAAGTTTGTATTACTTCTGTTTCCCTTTTTGTAATAACAGGATTATTAATAACAGGTGGTGGCTGAACAGCAGCCGGGATTTGTTTTGCAAACGAACTGTCTTTAATCACTGCTTCATTTGTTTTGGTAACAGCAATCTCCGGCCCGGGTGTATTTACAACAGGTGGCGTAACAGATGAGGGCTGCGGCTTTGGTTCATTTTTTACAACCAGGCTGGTAACAGCAGGCGCCGGTTTATTTGGAACAGGTGTTGATGATGATGCATTTGGTTTGGGTTGATTATTGGTAACAACAGGATTATTTTGTGTAATGGGTTTTGAAGGAACTGTTGAAGGCGGCGTATTATTTTTTGGTGGCGTAACAACAGGTTTGTTTACTGCAACTGAAGATGAATCTGTTTTTGGTTTTGATACAACGGTTGAAGGCTGTTGCGTATTAATTTTTTGTTCTGGCTGAATGGGCTTGCTTACTACAGCAGAAGATTGAGTGGTATCAGCTTTCGGTTGAGGGGGTTTGTTCTGAACAACATTGCTGATAACAGGTTCCTGTTTGGGTGCAACAGTTGAAGGCTGCGGTTTTGTTTCTGCTGCAGGTTTATTACCGCCTTCTTCCCCTGGGTACACAGCAACAATATCGGGTGCCGTTTTCTTTGGAACAAATGCAACGGTTGTTTCAAGTTTTTTTTCCTGCAGCCGTTTGAATAACTGTGTGGTTTCATAATCGGGCTCACGCACAACAGTTACCGTTCCGCTGATGGCCAGGTATTTGTTTTTATAACGGCTGGTAGTCCATTCGCCTTTAAGCGTATCAGAAAGATTTTTTTCCAGCTTAAAAAAATAAGCGGCTTTTATTTTACGGTTGGCTTTTTCTTCAAAGTTGCGGGAAACAGATTCCTCATCTTCCACCACCAGCATTTTATCCACCACACGTGCATTTACTTTTACAGTGTTGTAAATAAGCGAATCTTCCACAATAAACAACCGGTAGAGATAACCCTGAATTTTTCCTTCCTTATTTTCCAGCGCCATTTCAAAATTAATTCTTACAACGGGGCTGTCCTGTACCATCACCCCCCGCCAGGTGCCTTCAAATTTTTGAGCATGGCAAATGGCATTGAGGGTAATCAGAAATAATAAAAGCAGAAATGGTTTTTTCATACTAAATGAGTTTCAGATAATTGGATTCATCCACTGTATTGCAGGGGATTTTATGTAATAACGTATTCAGCGCTTCTCTATTATTCATCCCCTTTAAATACCATTTATCGTAATACTTCAGTAAAATACGAAAACAATCTTCCACCCGGTCTTCCACAAGGGCGTTAATGCTTTCTTTGGTTTCAAGCCCGCCCAGCCGTTTTTTAATACGGATGATGGCATTCACCATCCGTTCCCGTTCCAGTTTTCCATATTCCTCCACCAAATGTTTGAGCCGCTCTTCAAAAGGAATATCTAAAAAAACAAGCTTGTTGTTACGCATCTGGTTCCAGAACTGTATGGGAATATTTACATCACCAATACGCTGACTTTCATCTTCCAGCCAAATGGTTTTTCCTGAAGCTTCATTCAGTTTTATTGCGAGCAGGTTTTCAAAATGTTCCTGTTTGGGTTGCGGGGGCATTCCAATATTTCCAAAAGCAGAGCCTTTATGTTTTGCTAATCCTTCCAGGTCAATAATTGTTGCACCATGTTTTCCAAGTGCATTCAGCACATGGGTTTTACCGCTTCCGGTATAACCGCCGAGTATGTGAAAGGAATATTTTTTTTCAAACTGCTCCAATACCCACTTCCTGAAAGCTTTGTAACCACCGGCAAGTGTATAAACTTTAAAACCATATAGATCCAGCAGCCACGCCACACCAGCGCTCCGCATACCACCACGCCAGCAGTGAACTAAAACAATTTTTGAGCCGGTGGTCTTTAGCCCAGAGTCATTAGCCGGGTTTTTATTATCTGTATTGACTACCGGCTTATGGCTACCGACTATCACCTCCGCCTCCTCCACCATCTTCCGCATTTTTATTCCAAAAAAATCCAATCCAATTTTAATTGCTTCCTCCCTGCTTTTTTGCTTGTAAGCCGTACCAACAATTTTTCGTTCTTCATCAGTAAATAAAGGAAAGGAAACAGCATGGGGTATATGGGCATGAAGGTATTCGCCAGGGCTGCGTACATCCAGCACGGGATGCTGCTGTGCCAATTGTAAAAAATCTTCAATATGTAGTTTGGTAACAGGCATTGAGCAATAAAAATAATTACTCTTTACCATCATTCCGCAGCCTGGAAGCTGCAATACCGGCTATCCACAACAAAATGGAAACACAAAAGAAAATAATGGTGAGCTGTTTGGTAATAATGAACCACTGAAGCTTATCTGTAAAATAATAGAGGTAACAGGTGATTAAAAAACAAATAACACCCAGGCCACGAAACAGATAATTGAGCAGTTGCAGCATTTTGTAAAAAAGAAACCCCCGCATCTCAACCGGGGGACTGTTTTAATTTTCTTTGATATGAATGTTTAGATCTTTGCCTTTCTTTTCAATTTTTATTTTACCTCCACCATCTGTTTTCAACTCCACTTTTCCATCTTCTGAAGCTGAAATGGAAATGCCTTCATGATTCACTTTTACTTCGGCGCTGTCTGTTTTTATTTCAACAGAGGATCCTGCTTTTTCATTATCAGTTTTATTGCTGTCATCATCGCAGGCAATGAGTAAAATGAGGGCAACGGGGATCAGAAATTTTTTCATCCTTTAAGTTTAACCGTTCATACTGGTGAGAAACTCATTGTTATCTTTTGTTCCTCTCATGTTTTGCAATAACGTATTCATGGCTTCTTCCGTATTCATATCACTCATGTGCTTGCGCAATACCCACATACGCTTGGCCACATCTTTATCCAGTAACAAATCATCACGTCTTGTGCTGGATGATACAATATCAATGGCTGGGAAAACACGTTTGTTGGCCAGCTTCCTGTCAAGCGCCAGTTCCATATTACCGGTTCCTTTAAACTCTTCAAAGATCACCTCATCCATTTTGCTGCCTGTATCTACCAGCGCTGTTGCAAGAATGGTGAGCGAACCTCCGTTTTCAATTTTACGGGCTGCACCAAAAAACTGTTTGGGTTTTTGCATGGCATTTGCTTCCACGCCACCGCTTAATACTTTACCACTGGCAGGGGCTACTGTATTGTGTGCACGTGCCAAACGGGTAATAGAGTCTAACAAAATCACCACATCATGGCCGCACTCCACCAAACGCTTTGCTTTTTGCAGGGCGATGGTACTCACCTTAACATGTTTTTCTGCGGGTTCATCAAACGTACTGGCAATAACTTCTGCTTTTACGCTACGCTCCATATCCGTTACCTCTTCCGGGCGTTCATCTACCAGTACAATCATCAAATAACACTCAGGATGATTTTCTGCAATGGCATTGGCCACCTCTTTAAGCAACATGGTTTTACCCGTTTTGGGCTGCGCCACAATTAAACCACGCTGACCTTTACCAATGGGGGTAAACAAATCTATAATACGGGTACTGTAGTTGTTGCTGGTGGTGAAGAGGTTGAGTTTTTCATAAGGGAATAAAGGGGTGAGATAATCAAACGGCACACGGTCCCTCACTTCGTCCGGACGTTTACCATTAATCGTATCCACCTTGAGTAATGCAAAATATTTTTCACCTTCTTTGGGCGGACGAACAGCGCCATACACCGTATCGCCTGTTTTTAAACCAAACAATTTGATTTGTGAAGGAGATACGTACACATCATCCGGGCTTGATAAATAATTATAATCACTGCTTCTTAAAAAGCCATACCCATCAGGCATCATTTCCAAAACACCTTCGGCCAGTATTACACCATCAAATTCAATATTGAAAGCCTGCTCTCTTTTGGCGGGGTATTGTCTTTGTTGTGAAGGTGTTTCTGTTTGCGGAGTTTCGGGTTCCTGGGTTTCAGTGCCCGGACCTTCTTCCGCCACATAATTATCATCACCCGGTAATGCAATGGCCGAAAGAAAATTAGCCGCCAGTTCCACCGGATCGGGCTCGGGTTTCTTTACCGGTTTTTTGGGTGCAGCAGCAACCGCATCTTCTTTTTTCTTTTTTGCTTTAACGGGTGCAGCAGCATCAGTATCCCCGCTTTCCACCACGGCTTCTTCAGTACCTGTAGAAGTAGATGTTTTTACAATTCGTTTGCGGCGGCCTTTTTCTTCGCCCCCGGCTTTTGTTTCACTTGCCATAACAGCCTGTTTATCGAGAATTTTGTAAATAAGCTCCTGTTTGTCCATTTTTTTAGAGCCTGTAATTTTGAGTTGCTCAGCTACATCCAGCAACTCCGGAACGAGCATATCGTTCAGTTGAAGTATATCGTACATAAAAAATTTAATTCATTAAAGTGCTTGAACATCTATAGAAAACCAGCTTGAATTTTTGTTGATTGCTAAAGTTCAGAGAGTGGAAAATGACCTGATCGATGAGCTTATTTTGAAGAATCGGATTTTGAAACGGGTCTGTTTCCGGTGCAATGTTACGGCAATTTTGAGAAAAGCAAAAAAATTAGTTGCCGGATGGTACTTATGGCAGGGGTAACCGGTTTTTTGATGACCGCATGCAACAGGCTTATTTATTCAGCTTTTTCTTTGCTTTTTTCCATGAAATTTTCGGCTCCTTTTTTCTTGTTTCGCAAATAATGATATCCATCAAATCTCCAAACAGATCCGGGTTCTTTACCAATTTATCCATATCAATTTGGAGCAGTTTCCTGTTATTGGTTTCATCAGTAAGAAAAGCAAGGCCTTTCATATATAACCGGTTTTACAAATACAAGCTGTATAGCAAAGATGAATTCAAACTTTATTTTCTCATTCCTCCATCCTGTTCAAACAACCATATTCTTTTTTCAAAAGATCATCATAAGCATCTGCTTTTAAAAACAGGTTTTTAAAACTGCTCACGCCGGCCTCGGGTGTAAGATCAAGATCGTACACAATCATACTTAAAATCACATTTTCTTTTACACAACTCAGCACCAAACCATTGCTGTTATAATTTTCCCTGAGCAGGTATTCATATAATGGTTTGATGAACTGCACCTCTTTTGGCAGCAGGCACAGGTAAGCATCAGCCGCCACAAAATAATTTTCAGGATTATAACGGATTACAATTTTGGCGCTTCCTTCTTTTACACTCCAGTTGTTTACTCCTTCACGTGCCAGCCGCACATCTTTACCCAGGTTTTTTAAAATGGTTTCAATGGTTTTAGCAGCGCCCACGGGTTCGTATTCTTCTTTGGGCAACTCAGGCAGTTTTACTTCACTGCCGCAGGCCGGGCAATATTTACCATTGTCTAAATTTTCGGGCAATACCAAAAACTCACAGGAGGGGCAGCGGGTGGAAGGATGGCCTTTGTGCGGCAGATAAATTTGCAAGGCCGTACGCAAATAGGATTCCGGTAATGCAAAACCCAAATTATCACCACCACGAATAATAAATGTGTTGATGCCAATTACCTCGCCGTTCATATTTACCAATGGCCCGCCGCTGTTGCCGGGGTTAATGGCAGCATCAATCTGAATGTACTTTAACCCGTTACGCACCCGGTCCACTTTTGAAACCACGCCCTGAGTGGCAGTATAATTTAAACCAAACGGGTGACCAATGGCCAGCACAGCATCGCCATCTTTTAAATTGTCGTAAGTGCCCAAACGAATTTCGCTCAACTCTGCCGAAGGCGGTGGTTGCAAAAAAGCAAGATCATGCTTCCTGTCAGTGTACCACACACGGCTCAGTATTTTATCAAACTGCTTGCCGGCAATGGTTACCTCAGCATAACCATCAATTACATGATTGTTGGTAATGATTAAATCATATTCCCGCAGGTAAAAACCGGTACCCGTTCCGCTTTGTGTGGCAATTTGAATAATAGCGGTTTGATATTGTTCAATAATGTCTTTGTTTGTCATTGCTTGCAGTTAAACCGCAGGTTGTTTATTTAGCTTCTGTATTTACAAATTCAATTTCAGATGTAAAAGAATGGGTAAATGATAACAGCGAATCATATTTTAAATTTTCAGTTTTAAAATTGATTTGGGGGAACTTCTTTCGCCATTCATCCATAATGCCCCTGATTTTTTCATCAATCAGCGAAGGGCTGAACTGTTTGCTGCCGCTGTTGTACAATCCTTCTTCATAACCCAGCTCTTTAAAAAAATCACTGTACACCACCATCATTAAAATATGATACAACTCTGTTATCACCCGTGGCAAACTGAAATTGTACTGGCAGTAACCAATACCATACTCACTCACCTGCTGTGCAATTTGCGGATAGCTATTATCCCGGTACCAGATCATATTCTGGTTGGCGCCATACACGGTATCAGCAATTGTTTTTTGGGGTTGCGGTACTGTAATGGCAAACGTGTGCCTGCTGCGGAACAAAAATGGAAACACCTCTTCTTTTGTTTTTTGCGCCATTACTTTAAAAGCGGCCATCATGGCTTTATTTTTTTCAGCAACGGGTTTTTCATCTTTCGCAAAATATTTACTTACGGTATCTTCCAGGTCATAGAGCAGTTTTCCTTCAGGTACAATCAAATAATCAATACGGTAAGCAAGGTTTAAGAACAGGTGTGCAATACCGCCGCTCATTTTTTCTGCATCGAGCGATTCAACCAGCGTAACCGTTTCATTGATCCACTGCTGCAGGTATTTGTATTTAATTTCTTTTTCAGTATCTGCAATGGTTTCAATATGAGAATTATCAATGGTTTGCAGGCCGGAGAAATCCTGTACCAGCAAATCATCCTGCTTATCGGCTTTTGTAGCCAGCTCTTTAAAGGAGTAATAGAGTTTATTGGGGTTGGCGCTTTCAATATCTGCATCAAAACGCATGCACAGGCTTTGATTGTGGAGCGCATAACGGCTGTAATACAAATTAAAATTCTGCTCCAGCAAACGGCGCATTACCGGCACGGAAGATTGCGGCATACCCGCCAGTGTAACTTCAGCATATAAGCTTTTACCGTTACTGCTGCCACGTACCACCTTGCTGCCCTGGTAAAAATGAAAATCAACAGCTTCGCCATTACGCACAGCCGTTACATTTTGCAGTGCATCATCCCGCAGATAATCAAAAAAAGTAAGGATGCTTTCATGATATTTTTTTTCTTTAAAAAGATTGTCGGCATCGGTCCACCGCTGTGTTTTTTCCAGCGTTTTATTATTATCACTGTACCGGCCAAAGCGGATGGGGGGTAGTGTTTTTTCAGGGCTTTCTTTCTTTTTTCCCCAGCCAAAAAGTTTATCCAGCATAATCCAAAATTGTGAGGGTCTAATGTACGGTGTTTTTTGAATGCAAACGAATGGAACAAGTTGATAATTTAACCCTTATCTTGCGGTGGCAGGTAAGTTTTTTTAATTACCTTCCCCGCATAAATTTTTTAAGTGATATGAAGTTTATTGTTTCTTCCTCCGCATTACTGAAACAACTGCAGCAGATTAACGGTGTTATTAATGCCAACACGGTGCTTCCCATACTGGAAGATTTTTTGTTTGAAATCAATAAAAACAAACTCACTGTTGTAGCTACTGACCTGGAAACAGTAATGAAGATCCACATGGATATTGAAGCTAAGGACAGCGGCCGTGTGTGCATCCCCGCCCGCATCCTCATGGATACACTCAAAAACCTGCCCGACCAGCCATTGACGTTTAATATTGACAAGAACTTTGGAATAGAAATTACCAGCGACAGCGGTAAGTATAAAGTGATGGGCGAAAACCCCGATAACTTTCCCAAAGAACCCGTGGCAGATGATGCCACTTCCTTTACCACAACCTCTTCTGTGCTGGTGCATGCCATCAACAAAACATTATTTGCAGTAAGCAATGATGATTTGCGCCCTGCTATGACGGGGGTGTATTTTGAACTGGATAAAAAAGGATTAACTTTTGTGGCTACGGATGCCCACCGTCTTGTACGTTACAAACGCTCCGATGTAAGCTGCCCCAGGAGTGAAAACTTTATTGTTCCCAAAAAACCATTGAACTTATTAAAAACAGCATTGCCTGATAATACAGACGAGATAACGCTTTCTTATAACAGCAATCATTTATTTGTAGTACATGGCACAACAGAATTGGTGTGCCGTTTGATTGATGCACGTTTCCCGGATTATAAAGTGGTAATACCTGCTGATAACCCGTATAGTATGATTGTGGGCCGTAATGATTTCCAGGGTGCACTGCGCCGTGTAAGTGTGTTCAGTAACAAGAGCACCAACCAGGTGGTATTAAGCATCAGCGGCAGTGAGTTGCAAATGGCGGCGCAGGATGTTGATTTTAGTTTTGAAGGAAATGAACGCATGAAATGTTCTTATGATGGCGAAGACATGCAGATAGCTTTTAATGCCAAATTTTTAGTGGAGATGTTAAGCGCTGTTGAAACAGATGAAGTGAAGATGGAGCTGAGCACACCCACCAAAGCCGGATTAATAAAACCAACTGAGCAAAACGAAGGAGAAGATGTACTGATGCTGGTGATGCCGTTAATGCTCAATCAATAAATCGTTTTTCAACCAAAACCAACTGAGAACAGAGCATCCCGCCGAAAGGCGGGATTTTTATTATCTCCCCAAGCCGGGCAATTGATAAATACATTTGGAATAATAAATAGGTTGATGAGCAGTAAAACAGCAGTTGCTCTATTTAAAACAGATCCTTTTATTAATTCCCTGTTTTTTGAACTGTACGAACCTGTGTGGTTCCGCCACCCTCCAGTGTAAGATTTACAGGCTTGTTGGTTTTCCATGCTCCTCTTGTGAAATCCGGAATGTCCATTGTTTTTGATTTTGCTTTTACACTTTGCTCACTCAATGCAATGATGGAGCTCCAGGATGCGGCATCATACACATCCATATCCAGCGGCAAACCATTACGCAAACAATCCATCAATCGCCAGTCCATAATAAAATCCATACCACCGTGGCCACCCACTTCTTTTGCAATTTCTCCAATATGTTTTACAATGGGTAAAGTGTATTTTTCTTTTAACTGCTTAAGCTCATCTTCTTTCATCCATTTATGTTCTAAAGCAATACGTTCCGGTGCAGGATATTTTTGTGCAATACCTTTTGTGCCGCTTATCAAATGAATGCGTGAGTAGGGGCGAAGCGTTGAAACATCATGTTGCAGCAGCATGGTTTTTCCTTTATTGGTGCGGATGATGGTGTTGTTCATATTGCCCCGGTAGTTTTTACCAGCATAGGGCTGAAAGAAATCATCTTTGGCTGCCATTTCTTTGGCAAGATTACCCAATGTAAAATCATTCGTGCTCATGCTCACCAAATGATCCATCTTATCACCACGGTTAATGTTCATGCACTGTGCAATAGGGCCAAGACCATGTGTGGGATATAAATTGCCATTGCGTTTGGCATTTTCTTTTAAGCGCCACATATCAGCATATGCATTTTTGTTGAAGAGATAGTCTTTGGTTAAATCATGTATATACGCTCCTTCTGCATGAACGATTTCACCCAACAAACCATTGCGTGCCATATTGAGTGTGAGCAGTTCAAAAAAATCATAACAGCAATTCTCCAGCATCATGCAATGCTTTTTTGTTTGCTCAGATGTTTCCACCAGTTGCCAGCATTCATCAATGCTTAAACCTGCATTTACTTCTGTGGCTGCATGTTTACCGCTCTTCATAGCTAATAATGAAATGGGTGCATGCAAATGCCAGGGTGTGCAGGTGTACACCAAGTCAACATCTTTGCTTTGGCACAATGCTTTATACCCTTCATCACCACTGTATTCTTTTGCTTTGGGCCGACCCATTTTTTCCAGTGTTTGCTGCGCTTTTCCAACACGGTCAGCGTACTTATCACAGAGCGCTGTTATTTCAACACCTTCAATATAACTCAACCGTTCAACTGCATCACTGCCACGCATGCCCAGGCCCACAATACCTATATGCACTGCATCTAATTTGGGTGCGGCATAGCCACACATGTTGAATGTTTGCGGAAGTGATTCCTGCAGCTCAAGAAATGTTTCATTGCTGTTTTTTACTTTGGCAAATGAAGGCAATGAAAACCCAAGCGCTCCCGCACCAATGGAAAGATTGCGTAAAAATTTTCGGCGGTTGGAAGGCATATGTTGGAGGTTAAAGTTTGAGTATATTTTTTGGAAGGGGAAGGTAAAGAGGATTTTGCTTATAGAAGTAAGGAAATTCTATTGATTAATAGGTTGTGTTAATAGGTTTGTTTTTTTCAGCACCAGAGGTGCGATATATCAGTAGAAGAATCAAAATATGACAATTAGAGCCCCAGCGGACAATGTCATTAAGTTAAGCGTCACCTCGACCGTAGGGAGAGGTCTCATAAAATTTGTTACGCTTGAAGTTTGGGAGATTTCTCCTTACGTCGAAATGACGAAACACTTAACTTAATGACATTGCCCAGCGGGGCGATATGTAAACAATAAAACATATCGTCCCTGCCCGCTCCGTTCTGGTGGGCTTATAAGGGCTTTCATAAAGTAAAACGACTTCTTTAATAGCACAACACGTTATTGATTAGCATGTTCATATTTTATAGTTGCTGCTGTTTATTGTCACTTTTTTGCTTGCCCAAAAAAGTAACCAAAAAAGGGCCCCGAAAACCAATATACAGCCTGGTTTTCGGAATTAGCCCTGATGAAGCTTTTGCACTACTGTGATTAACTGCAGTTGAACATTATTGTACATCCTATGTGTAGCAGACTGATGAACAATGTTGTCATCCCGAAGAATGAGGGAACTGATGGGTTGCTGCCATGGAAAACTGAATGTACCGCCGATAAATCGGGGTGCTGTTGTGTTCTAAAGATTAATTATTTTTGTTTAAAAAATTTATGGCAGTATCATCAAAGAGTTTGTTATGTTATT